>JAGLCZ010000254.1 GCA_023145975.1 Candidatus Hydrogenedentota bacterium
TTGGTTACAGAACGCCTGCCGAAGTCTTCAAGCTACAGTGGTTGCGTTTCGAGTTTGAACCTGCCCTGTTGTATTTGGAAAGGGCTTTTAAAATGGGGGTATGGATTGATAGATATCTATACTGCAAACGGGAATGGAGAATGTTTTGGGCTTTATATATTTTTCGGGAGACAATGAGGCCGTTTGAAATTTGTATTTCGGCTATGTTTGTGTTATAGTAGCCCTCCGCTGGAAAAACTATGCGTACCCGTAGCTCAATAGGATAGAGCGTCTGGCTACGGACCAGGAGGTTAGGGGTTCGATTCCTCTCGGGTACGCCATTTTTCGTTTGCCAATGCTGGACGGTATAGATATGATGTTGGCAATTGAATAGTATCAGCGACGCTTGGATGCTATTATTCCCCCGTCAAGTGTGTGGGGGTGTGACATGTCTATGTGATATATATAAGTTGGATGCCTGTTGAATAAGGCAATGCTGGAAGAAGGAATATAAGACAACATTATGGCAAAGTATACGGGACCCAAACACAGATTGAGTCGTCGCGTGGGAAAATGCATCTGGGGACGCCCCAATAGCCCTGCCGAGAGACGCCCATACCCTCCTGGTCAGCACGGAAAAAATATGCGTCGTAAGCTTTCTGTTTACGGTATTCAGTTGCTGGAAAAACAGAAACTGCGCATGTATTACGGTGGCATTATGGAACGTCAGATGCGTCGTGTATTTGATAAAGCGCGTACATTGGGCGGTAATACCGGTACCAATCTCTTAATGTTGCTTGAATCACGTTTAGATACAGTGGTGTGGCGTCTTGGTTTTGCGCCCACTATTTTTTCGGCACGTCAGATGGTAAATCACTGTCATGTTCTGGTTGACGGCAAGAAGGTAAATATTCCTTCTTTCATGGTGAAGCCGGGGATGGCTATTTCCATTCGCACTCGCAGCAGGAAAATTCCGATTATTGTGAATGGCGTCGAAAATCCGCCCATGGAACTGCCGGAATATCTGGAGCGTGAAGCGAACTCTTTCGAAGGAAAGATGATTGCCACGCCGAACGCAGTTACGATTCGCGCTGAGTTTGATACGCTGAGCATCATTGGGTTCTATTCGCGTTAAGTATTCTTATTATCTCAAACTATTTCGTGGCGATCCGCGTGTTGGTGGTTCGCCACATTGTTTTTTAGAAAGAATTTAGTGTAAATCGGGAGCGACGTTATGACTGTTCAGGTCGTTGTAGGAGCAAATTGGGGTGATGAGGGCAAAGGGCGCATGGTAGATTACCTTGCGCGGGATGCTTCTTTTGTAGTGCGTTATCAGGGCGGGAACAATGCTGGACATACCGTAGTCAATGATTATGGTGAGTTTAAGCTGCATCTATTACCTTCCGGTGTATTTTACCCTAGTGTAACCAATATCCTGGGACCGGGTATGGTCATCGATATAGAAGGATTGGTTGGCGAGTTGGATGAGTTGGCAGGCAAAGGGATAACGCCGAATATTCGTATTTCTGAACGTGCTACAATATGTTTTCCTTTTCATCGTCTGGAAGATGAGCTGGAAGAGGATCGGTTGGGCAAGAACGCCTATGGGTCTACCCGTCGCGGGATAGCACCTGCTTATGGTGATCGCACCGTTAAAAAAGCAATCCAGCTGGGTGAACTGCTGTATCCTGAACGGCTGAATGCGCGGTTACGTGGAATTTCTGAATGGAAACTGGAGCGCCTCAAAGCATTTTATGGAGACGACACTCTTTTTTCTGTAGATGATATTCTGGAATGGACGGAGAAATATGGAAGTCGTATTCGTCCGTTTATTACAGATACTTCGGAAATGCTTGAGAACGCTGCAGACCAGGGGAAGAATATTTTATTTGAAGCACAGCTGGGCACTCTTCGTGACCTTAACTTCGGTATTTATCCTTTTACAACTTCCTCCTGTACACTTGCATCCTATGCTCCTGTTGGCGGCGGGCTGTTCAGCCATAAGATTGATAACGTTATCGCTGTGGTTAAGGCCTTTTCCACCTGCGTGGGCGAGGGTCCCTTTGTTACGTTAATGGATAAGGAAGAGGGCGATGAACTGCGCGAATTTGCCAAGGAATATGGTGCGGCTACAGGACGTCCGCGTACCGTTGGGCATTTTGATGCCGTTGCTACGCGCTATGGTGCCTGGGCTCAGGGTGCCAATGCGATTGCACTCACAAAACTGGATTGTTTGAGTGGACGTAAGACGCTGAAAATATGTACTCATTATGTGTGTCAGGGGAAGCGTTATGATCGTTTTCCGTTGAATGCCGTCCTCGAAGAAGCCAAGCCGGAATACATTGAAATGCCGGGGTGGGATGAAGATATTACCGGCATACGTGATTTTGAGAAATTGCCGCGTACGGCACAGGAATACGTATTGGCGATTGAGAAAGCTATTGGCTGTTCCATTCCCTTCGTATCGGTTGGACCTGAAAGAGAAGCGCTTATCTTACGATAATAGTAGGCGTCGACAGTCGATAAGTACCATAAATTTCCCCATCCATGCTTTTAGTAACGTCTGTTAACTGAATTGCCAGGAGGTATTTATGCGGCTTACCCTGATCCTTTCCATGATAATATCCGGGGCATGTATTGCCAACGCAGAAGTCATTGAGAACAAAAATCTCCACTTTACCCTGGACTACGAGACCGGTCTATTCCAGTTGACGGCTAAAGCATCCGGATTGCCCGGGTGTACAGGTAGTTTGGAATCGGTTGCCGATGTTACTGTTGCAGGTTCAGATGCGTTGATAGCGATGACAGATGCTTTTGTCTATAAATTTTCCCTTCCTCCCCAAAGCATTTTTCTTGTTGTCTCGGTAACACGGGCGGCTGACCCACCTGCGCAGTCTGGTGCATCACTGAATACCCCGGAATTCCTTGTTGATTTTAAAGCCTCTTTGGATACGGTACAGATACTGGGTTGTGATGGATTAGAAGTGGGTAATAAGGAACGGGAAGGATACACTTTTCTGGCAGCTTCTTGTGCCAAAGGAGAGGGCGGTGTCGTAGCGGGCTGGCTGACCCAGAATAGAGCGAGCGGGATCATTCTGTCTCATGAAGAAGAGGGTAAACTGGCATTACAGGGGCGTGCTGAATACGGAAAATCTAGGCATATTCCGTCGCATGGGCAGGAAGCGGAACATTTCGCTATTGGACTGTTTGCAGATCCGCTTTTGGGTCTTGAGGCCTATGGCGCAGCGATTGCAAAAGCGAATGATATTGTCCTTGACAAGCCCATCCCATCCGGATATTGTACCTGGTATTCGAAACCTTATGGCGGGGCTTGTAATCGGCGGCGTCTCATTGAGTTGACCGATTTTTGCCAAACAACTCTTCATCCCTATGGATTTCAATTAGTTCAGATTGATGATATGTGGCAGGCGGGACGAAAGCGTCCCAAGGAATTCACCGGTCCCCGTCTTGGATTTTTGGAACACAATCGCAGAGGTCCCTACCGGAAGGGGATGGAAGAGGTGGCGCCTTATATCCAAAATACAGGGATGACGGCAGGGTTGTGGTTTATTCCTTTTGCTGCCGATCCCGAAAATGAACCGGCTGCTTCCCACCCTGAATGGTTTGTCAAGACCGCTGCAGGTGATCCTTATTTTGTATTCTGGGCAGGTTGGAGTCTGGATATGACCCATCCCGGTGCGGTGGACTATGTTACACAGGTGGTGCATCGTATCACCAAAGAGTGGGACTTTGGTTATATTAAGATTGACGGATTATGGTCAGGCATGGCAACCACGTGCCTCTATCCAACTCCCGATTATCGCGAGGATGATCTGGGGGGTGCCGTGTTCAATAATTCGAAAAAGACCAATATCGAAGCCTATCGCGACGGGTTGGCAGTGGTGCGTCAGGCAGCCGGAGACGATGTTTTTATTCTGGGGTGTAATATCGCCCAAAATATGCGCACCTTGGGTGCAAGCATTGGGCTGGTGGATGGAATGCGTGTGGGTCGTGATATTGCTGCCGACTGGGACAACATACTTCCCTGTGCAGAAATGGGTGCACGTTTGTATTTTTTGCATAATCGGGTCTGGTACAACGATCCGGATTGTCTGATGCTGCGAGAACCGCTTACCCTGGATCAGGCGCGTGCATGGGCTTCCTGGATTGCCGTCAGCGGCCAGATGAATCTTGTTAGCGAATGGTTGCCGGGTTTGCCTGAAGAGCGTCTGGACCTCGTAAAGCGTTCCATGCCCAATCACAGTATGAATGCCCGACCGCTGGATCTTTTTGAACAGGCGATTCCCCGTGTATGGTTGTTGACTGACAAAGAAAATAGCGACCGCCATACGGTTGCTTTCTTTAACTGGGATAAAGATGCTCCCGCAAAAGTAATACTTTCTCTCGACAAAATCGGGAACGGATCCTTCTCCGGATTTGAGTATTGGGGAAATGCTGTTCTTGCTCCGACAACGGGCTCCCTGGAGGTTACGGTAGCACCTTCCGCCTGTCAAGTATTTTCCCTGAGGCCCACCCGTGCTGTTCCGTGTGTGATAGGTACTTCAAGGCATATTACCCAGGGCATGATTGACCTGTCATCAGAACAGTGGGATCCAGCATCTCGAACCCTCTCCGGTACCAGTCAGGTCGTGGGAGGGGATCCCTACGAAATCAGGATTCTACTGCCCGAGGGGAATAAGTACTCCGCTATCACCCGGACAGCGAGTGATGCCGGGACCCTATCGGTTCTTTCCCTTCATGATTCATTAGCGAGAGTCCTTCTGGAAAGTAAAGAGAGTGCGACCCTTTCCTGGCAGGTTACTTTTTGAGTCTGGAACAATAGAAGTGACTGTGTCTATCTGCTTTTCCTTTTGACATTATGTCTATTCGTTGCAATAGTGCTGCACCTTTCCTATATGATAGTTCTGATCGTGTGATAGTATTTCTGAATGTAACGGAGTTCTAAAAATGTCTTCTCAAAATGTAATGGTCATTGTGTTGGTGCTGGTAGGGGCAGCGTTGGGAGCGGGTTATATTATAGGTATTTCCCGATCTGATCCGATTTCTGTTCCTGAAGGCGGCGATATTTCCGAATCATCAACCGAGGTGTTGGAAGAGGAGAAGGGAGAAGAGGAACTGCTGCCCGCACGTCCTTTCATCAGTCGCGAAACGGTAGAAGGCTTGTATTATGGTTTGAGCTATGAGGCAGCAGCCGAAAAATTTGGGTTCTCTTCCGACGAGTCAGAGACGGAGTATGAGCAGGGTGTGCAGGGGTACACCTCGCCTTATGTGATACATTGGCATGTTTGGAACAACGAGGAAGGTTCCAGGGTACGCTTGGGATTCATAGATAATAAAATGGACAGAAAGCAATTTATTGCTTCCGACGGCATTTCGGAAATCCCGGAATCTCCCCATACGGATGTGAAAAACTATGGGAAGATTTTGGGGATGGAAGGGGAGCGCAACAGGCGTTAGGCAGGCGAAGCTGCAAATTTACAAAAACTGGAAATAGAATCCGTGTTTGGAGTAGTATTTCCCTAGTGTGTGAAGAGCAGAACATAGGGTGAATTCAGCATGAAAAATATATCAGTACGTTACTCTTTTTCTTTAGGGCTTGCCTGTTTATTTGCATTAACAGGTGTTTATGCACAGGAATCTACGGTCATTCACCCCACGCTTCCAGGTTCTGACTTCAGAGACTATAGCAAACCCAGTACAATCATCAAGGGGGATAGTGTTTATCCTACCCTCCCGGGTTCAAATTTCCGCGATTATTCCAAGCCGGGCATGAAGATCGAAGGGGATATGATTTATCCTAC
>JAGLCZ010000255.1 GCA_023145975.1 Candidatus Hydrogenedentota bacterium
GCTGCCAAAGCAGGAATATGGGGGAATTGGAACGACTTCTATCAAGCAAATGTCGTCGCTACTCAAAACATTATTGAAGGCTGTCGAAAATGTCACGTTGGCAAACTCGTTTTCACCAGTTCTCCAAGTGTTATTTTTGATAATCAGCCGCATACAGGCTGCAATGAGTCACATCCATATCCAAAACAGTATGAAAGCTTCTACCCACAAACCAAAGCCATGGCGGAACGTATGGTTGTAGAAGCGAATGAAAATGACTTATTGACGGTATCACTGCGCCCCCATCTTATATGGGGCCCACGGGATGCACACATCCTTCCCGGTATTATCGATCGTGCACGGGATGGAAAACTAATCCAGGTAGGTAAGGGTACAAACTTAGTAGATATGGTTTATGTGGAAGATGCTGCCCGGGCGCACCTACTGGCAGCAGATGCATTACAACCGGGTACAGCTGTCGCCGGTTCTTGTTATTTTATTACGCAGGATGAACCGGTAAATCTATGGGAATGGATATCCGCACTCCTGAAGCACCTTGATATTCAGCCTCCCCAACGCAGCATATCACTCAGAACAGCACGCACGATTGGCAGAATAATGGAGATGGCCTTTCGCTGGCTTCCATTACAGGGAGAACCACGGATGACCCGCTTTCTCGCCAGTGAACTCGCTATGAGCCATTACTACGATATATCACGGGCAAAAAAAGACTTCGGCTATACACCACAGTGGAGTATGAGCAGTGCTTTGGAGAAAACATTGCCCTGGCTCCGGAGACCCATGGCGTAACCCTTTTGCCTTAGTTCTTGAAAAACATAAAAGAATCAAGTCCAAAGAAATAGCCGCCGCTTGCATTTTCCTTGCCTACGTTGACAAAGCGTAACACATGATTTCCTGCGTCCAACATGGGGGATTGGAGACGAATTTCCTTACTGACGATATTTTCATTGTAAAGATTAACGGGTTTTCCAAGAGGTTTTCCGTCTAATTCAATCTGAAAAATACCGTAATCAAAGGAATGGGTAACAAGAAGCAATAGCTGATTGACCCCTGATTCTTTTACTTCGATATCAAACTCCAAGGATTGATCCGGGGCTGCGGGAGTCCAGAACAATTGTCCATCTCCCCCCCCTATGCCCGCTTGAAGAGCTACGGATCCGGAAGATGCACGAGCGGTATTGACTTTACTCTCAGCCTCTACGAGCAAAGACCAGTCTTCATATACCCGTTCCTTGCTTGAAGCCATTAGAGGAAATGGACTGTGCGGCTCTGTTTGATACCAGAAAGCTACAGAGGAAAAGTCATCGGAACGCTCTTCAAAACCCGACTTCACAGTTCCATCTTCGTTGAAAGTTACCCCCATATGTTCTATCTCAAGAACTAATGATTTATCAAAAATAACGGGATCCGCAATGTGCCATCGGTAACAGGTCGTTCGTGCCAATACATCATATCCTTCCATAAGAGGAGCGCCATAGTATGGCGTAGACATTTCGCGCAGCCCCCACGCATCGCAAAAGTAATCTTCCGAACCTGTACCTAACAGACTGGGAACTGTCTCTCCATCAATATACCAGAAATCGTCTCCTTCTCCCCACCAACTGGCAGTATGCTGACGCACACTGAGTACAGTACCTACGTAATGTCCACGGCCTTTAATATTCGCTATCAAATACCGGCTCCCGGAAACAGTGGGGTGCTCCTGACGATACATGGCATGAAAATATGCCATATCTTTAGGTAAACGATCCACACGCTGCCAATCCACATAGAAATAAAAGGCATGCACCCGTCCCGGTCC
>JAGLCZ010000256.1 GCA_023145975.1 Candidatus Hydrogenedentota bacterium
CCCGGATGTACTGCATCGGGAATAAGGGTATATTGGGTAGGCATATCCATATACATCGCGCTGCGCTGCCAGTGGTCCAGGGATTCTGTAGTAAAATCTAAAATAATATTCGGAGGCGGATCCAGTACTGATTTTTTACGAAACATTTCAGCAGTTTGCCATTCGTTATTCACAAATATTAACTGTTCACGCCATGCAGGTGTATTGAGTGCTAAAAGGTTGCCGCCTTGTTTCAGAAATCCGTGAACAGCTTTAATGGAGTGCATGGGCAGTCGTCGTGCATCCGGCAAAACCAATAAGGAAAATTCAGCGGCATCCAGTCCCTTCGGATTGGAAAGAATTGTGCTGTCAATCGTGGTCACTGTGTAGCCGGTTGAAACGAGTTCTTTTTCCAGTGCAGCAGCCAGTTCAGGGTTCACGCCTGTTGCTGTATCACCAAACAGAGCTGCTGCTGGCGGTGGTGCTGCAGAAATACTGGTAAAAGAAAAACAAAGGAGGGAACAGAGAAACAAGGTGCGCATAATATTTCCTTAAGTTAATTATTCAAAACTCTTCCTGAAACTATACCTGCTTTCCGGGTAATAATTAAAGTTCTTTCGCTTTCAAACACACCCCTGAATCCATTATAGTAGGGAGGTATTTTTCATAAACAATCATTATAATGGAGTGCTTTTCTTGACCACTGCACTGTTAAAAAAATCTTTGGAATTAGCTGTGGAACGTTCGGGCGCTCCTGGTGCTGTAGCCTGTGTGGGCATAGACGGGTCGCGTATAATGGCAGAGGCATTCGGATCGCGTATATTGCATCCACATCGTGAAGCAGCCACACTGGATACCATCTATGATTTGGCATCGCTCACAAAAATGGTGGCGACAACCACAGCGGTTATGCTGTTGCGCGATGACGGGAAACTGAATTTAGACGATTCCGTTTCTAAATATATTCCCCTTCCGAATCTGGACCGCTTCAAAATACGGCATCTGATTACGCATACCACAGGGTTACCGGCGTGGCGCCCCTGGTACATGGAAGTGTCTGGTTTCCTGGATTATTTGGAGCATATATCGGATGCGGCAGAAGTTGCTGTTCCCGACCGGGCACGCACCTATTCCGATATGGGATTTATTCTATTACGAAGGGTGGTGGAGGAAGCCGCGCAGGATACGCTTAACGATTTTTGTCACCGTCGGATTTTTGCGCCCCTGAAAATGAATGATACCCTATTCAATCCTCCGGAGAAACTTCATGCACGTTGTGCCCCCACCGAGTATTGTGCCTGGCGCCATAGGGCGCTGCGCGGTGAGGTGCATGATGAAAATGCATCTTCTATAGGCGGTGTTTCAGGTCATGCAGGACTGTTCAGCACGATATTTGATCTCGAAAAATTTTGTGTAGCATTACTCAACGGCGAGATACATTCTAAGGCAACCTTAGAAGAGATGACTGCTATAGGAAAGATTCCCTTTTACCCGTGGCAGGGTATTGGTTGGTGGGTAGATGCCTGGGCTATCGGTGCAAACGGCTATCTGCCGTCCCGAACCGCTTTCGGTCACACGGGTTTTACGGGTACCGGTATTTGGATGGACAGGGAAAGTAAGCTGTATGCCATACTTCTAAGTAATACCTGTCATCCCAGCCGGGAAGAGCGGGATAATACAGCGCTGCGCCGTACTTTTTATTCAGGCGTATCATCCGTATTTTACCCCCGTACGTGTAATGCCCATACGGGTCTGGATCGATTGCTGCGTAACAAATTTAAAGAGGTACAGGGGAAACGCTTGGCACTGCTGACCAATAGTGCCGCAGTGGATCAACTGGGACGTTCTATACGCGACGTTTTTGCGCTTGGTAAAAGCCTACAGCTGCAGTATTTATACAGTCCGGAACATGGGTTGTACGGTCAGGCAGAAGCAGGCGAACAGGTTGACTCCGAAAAAGGGAGTACCCCGGTAATCAGTTTATATGGAAAACGTAAGAAGCCGGGCACGGAAGAACTGAGTCAGGTAGACTTATTTGTTATTGACTTGCCTGATATTGGTGCCCGTTATTACACTTATATGGCAACCATGAAGGATTGTCTGATTGCCTGTGCTGAAAGCAATACGCCCGTGCTCGTGCTGGATCGTCCCAATCCCGTAGGAGGACTCATAAGCGAAGGACCTATAGCCGCCGTCACCGGTTCTGCCGTTTGTACCGCTCCCATCCCGATACGCCACGGTATGACCCTGGGCGAGTTGGCGTTGTATTTTCAGAAGACGCTGCTAAAGAAAAAGGAACTTTCCCTAAGCATACTGAAAGCAGAAAACTGGTGGTGTGATTTACAGGCACCGGAATGTTCGTTGCCATGGCAGCCCCCGTCACCTAATATCCCCAACGCAGACACTGCGCTTATGTATATTGGAACCTGCCTTTTTGAAGGACTGAATATAAATGAAGGTCGGGGAACAGAGACGCCGTTTCTGGTATGTGGTGCTCCCTGGCTTGATGCAGATGCGGTGATTGATGCCATTCCCAAAGCAGACTGTGACGGATGTACCCTGGAATCTGTTCTCTATCTCCCCAAACCCATTTCCGGAAAAGCGTCCAATCCAAAATACAAAGACAAATTATGCAGGGGGATACAATTCACTATTACAGATCGTTATCGGTTGCGCCCTTTCACCGTGGCACTTTCCGTGATTTGCGCCATACACCGACATCACAAGGAATTAGAATTTGATCCATTTTTTGATACACTTGCCGGCGGATCCTGGCTGCGGAAACAAATCCAGGACGGACGTAGTGCCTCAGATATCACACAGGAAATTGCCTCGTCACTGGTCAAATTTGATGAAGAACGCCCAAGACTTTATACCACACTTCAGGAACGACGTGATGATTCGTGAGTGTTTTTTGCGATTACACCATCATTTTGGGCTATACTCTCTCTCCAGTATTGTTAGTTTTGGATTAGATACTATTATGATTGGGAGAACGACGTGAATATTATTGCTAAAGCAGCTGTCTTCGCTCGTGTAATGCACTGGCGCGCCACTTGGGATAAATATAACCTGCATTATCCTTCACCGGTGAAAGATAATCCTAAGTTTATGACCGCCTGGGAGGCAGCGCAGTTGATACCGGATGGCGCGGTCATTGGAACTTCCGGCATGGGGGGGAATCAGCGTCCTTCTTTGTTGTACTGGGCGATCCGTGATCGTTTCAAGGAAGAGGGGCATCCCCATGGTGTTACCCTGATTGGTGTCGGGGGACAAGGCGGACGCGGGCGGGTGCCGGGAACGGCTGA
>JAGLCZ010000257.1 GCA_023145975.1 Candidatus Hydrogenedentota bacterium
TTTTTTGTGATGTTCCTTTTGATCCGAAATGTATGCCTTCACCGATTCAATGTTCGATACGCTGACCGAAAAAGTGCCATAACCGGATTGCCAGGCAGAATCATGTAATTCAGGTGCACGCTTTTTCACCCATATACTTGACGCCGTTTCATCTCCTTCACCCAATCCGCCAACGTAGTGGAACGTCCGAAACGACAGAGCGCATGAACATGGTCCGCGGTGCCGCTAATCAATAACGACGAAACACCGAGTTTATTAGAAGCGCCGCCCAGGTAAGCACACATTTCAGCATGAATCTGATCATCGTTGAGATAGGCAAATTCGTTTCTTTATTGAGAACAGAAGGTGTAAATAAACCGCCGATAGTGCCTGTGCCATGATAAGAAATTCCGTTAAAGCAATTCGTTGTTTTATGATGTATCATAGTATCGTAATTGGTTAAAGTGACACAATCCCATTATCAGAAGGTCATCGACTTAACGTGCAGTCTATCTCTGTATTTTAAAGCAAGTGGATACCTCGTGAAAGGAACCTATTTCTTTTCATCGCAAATTACACGTATAATGAATATACAGCCTGGCGGCTTCAAATTGTGCGCAACCAGTCACGGGAGATCCGGTATATGGGCAGGATAAATAAGTATTTTAAAGTGGAGGAAGCAGGATCAACGGTACGCCGTGAGATACTGGGCGGGGCAACCACCTTTGCCACCATGAGCTATATCATTGTTGTACAGCCCACAGTGCTGGCTATGGCAGGGATGGATTTTGCATCCGTATTGCTTGCAACCTGTATTTCTTCGGCAGTAGGATGTTTCCTCATGGGCTTTCTCGCCAACTATCCTTTTGCCCTCGCACCGGGCATGGGACAGAATTTCCTTTTTTCGTTCACAATATGTTTGGGCATGGGTTTTTCGTGGCAGTCCGGTTTAGCGATTGTGTTGTGTTCGGGAATTATTTTCACCCTATTATCTCTGCTCGGATTCCGTGAAAAGATACTCGATGTTTTTCCTGC
>JAGLCZ010000258.1 GCA_023145975.1 Candidatus Hydrogenedentota bacterium
GAGTTCGAAGCACTTACCACCGCTATAGGCGAATATGCACTGGGTGCAGCAACTGGAAAATTGCAGCTGGAGTTTATCAAGACCGGGTACACTTCCGCCCTTCTCGAAGTCAATGTGGAAATCCTGGGAAGAATACAAACACCAAGCGTTTCCCTTTGGAAATTACCCATAAGTGAAGGGGTATATTGGAACAAAAACCACCGCTATTTCCCCACCAACCATCCGCGTCCCAATCAATACCAAATTAAAGATGCAGGTATCGCCTGGGGTACGCCGGTCAACCCAAAACTCAGTATTCCCTGGGTGGACTCCGCATTAGACCCGAATGCAAACCCGCCGTATATGATCGGTCATAAACTCTCGC
The DNA here is from genome assembly GCA_023145975.1 of Candidatus Hydrogenedentota bacterium. Lineage (GTDB taxonomy): Bacteria > Hydrogenedentota > Hydrogenedentia > Hydrogenedentales > CAITNO01 > SLFT01. Next base: position 365 of record JAGLCZ010000258.1, read on the forward strand.
CTTACGATGCGCACATGCACCGGTTACAACGCGTGAAAGCAGCACCTCTCCAGGGTACAGCTACCAAATCAGAAGAGAAGATGCAGTATCCTGAGGAAATATGGATCATTGAAAAGCAGTTTCCCCTGCACTCAAAAGTTCTGGATGAACCGGAAAAACTACTGGTGGAACTGCGTGCTGCCGCTGCTCTTGACCCGGGTGTATATGCCATTCATTGGGGGGCACTGGAAGGCTACGACAGTATTGATCCGCGTATCTTTTTGTTCGAGCTGACAGCACCGCCGCAGGAAGCGGAAGAAGGGGAAGGGGAAGACGCAGCAGAGCAGATGGAATAAAATAATATAGACCCGTAAAATAAATTGACCCGATAAGGCTTGTTTTTAAGATAGAAAAAGCATACAGTATATGCATCTAACTCGTCGTAAACTGTGAATACCAACTTTCAGGAGACATCTATCCCATGAGTACCGTTCTCGAATTTACAAAAAAACCCACGCTCTCGCCGGCTTATTTCAATGCAATCATGCCTGGACGAAGCAAATTTTCCGGGCTGGATAACATTCCCCGTATTGAGGCAAAATGGAATCAGGCAACGGAAGCCCCCGAGAAAATACAGGCCTATCGTGAAATATGCGGCCTCGACAATGACGGCAATCTGCCCTTTCTCTACCCGCATATATTAACATCATCAATGCATATCCATTTGATTACGAACAAGCAATTTCCCGCATCCGCATTCGGTGCCGTACATGCGCGTATGCACATCATACAACGCTCCCCCATACCGGAAAGTCAAAAATTAGACCTCCATTGCCGTATTGCTGATGCACGTACACTGAAGGCCGGGTTGGAAGTCGATGTTATTACCACATTACACGGCGAAGATAAGTGTCTCTGGGAAAGCGTCAGCACCTATATCTTCCGGGGCAGAAAATTTGGGAAGCCGGGGGATGCACATCCCTGGGCCGCTTTTGAGGAACTCGGTGATCCCACCGTTGAAGCAGAATGGCATGTCCCTGCGAATATGGGCAAACGTTATGCCAAAATCACCGGTGACTATAATCCCATTCACGTATCACGTATTCTCGCAAAAGCCTTTGGCTTTAGGCGCGATATTGTTCATGGTATGTGGTGTCTTTCCCGTTGCCTGACTCACTTTTCTGATTTCTCTTATGAGCAGCCTGTGCGCAGTGATTCTTCTTTCAAGGGACCTATATTCATGGATTCCGGATGCACGATGAAAGGGCATGAAATTGAAGACGGACGGCGCTTCGACCTTTTCAACCAGGGCAATTCCCGTCCCAGCATTGTATCTGTGCTGCATAATGTCAGCGCAGATGAAACCTTAATCGACTAAAAAAATCCCTTTGCAGCCATCCTGTGGGGAACAAATCACAGAGCGGCAGTGTTTACCTACCGTTAGTTTGATTTTCCCCATAGGGATTTTTTTGAAACTGAAATAAAACTATCAGGAGACGGCTGCATGTCAAAATTTGAGTACACCATCGGCAAAGAAGTAAATCTGAAAGAAGAGTGGAAAAAAACTCTCCAGGGAAAAGAGCTGCACTCAAATTTCATATTACGTTTTATGTATCTCGCAATGGATATCATTTATGGAAAAGGACGTGAGATAGATAAATTTCTGGTCATCGAAATTTTGGCGCGGTACCCTTACTGGGCATGGGAAACGGGTTCATACCTTCGGCTTACACGCCAGTATGCCGGTCCTGAATATACCAAGAAATCAAATTTTGAGGACGCATGGCATCATATTGATATAGCACGAAAATCACAGGATAATGAACAGTGGCACATGTGTATTCTTGAAGATTTGATGCGGCAGCGGGGAATGAAGCGCAATTTCCTGATGCACTTTATTTTGCCGCGGTTTCTCGCCTTCGGTTATTATTTCCTGACCCGTATCATGTACCGCATTCAGCCGTCCTGGTCCTTTGATATGAATACACGCTTTGAGAGTCATGCAGAATGGGAATACGCCAAGGCAGTCGAAGATCATCCCCAATGGGAAGAAGAAGAAATAGATACCGAATACTTTGAGTACTACCCGAACGTAAAGACTCTGGCAGATTTATTTCGCCGCATAAGCCTGGATGAACGAGACCACAAATTTGAATCCTGGGAGGAGTATGAACGTATTACAGGTCGCGAATTCAAACCATAACCCGCCACTGCAACGGAAAAGATACTACCCGTTGGCGGGGTACCTGCAATTTCTGGCACTACTTACCCTTACGGCGTATGCAGCAGCTGTACCCGCACCCGTTGACCGGGAGGACGCACTACAGGAGCGGCTCCTGCAAACCTTATCAGATTTGGGCGCAGGAACGATGACACAGGAGTTGGAATTCTTAAGCAGCTATGTTATGGGTGACACTACGGATGTTGCCCATCGTATAGCAACCTTTGACATTTTTTTGTCTGACCATCCTTTCACCGAGCATCATCTCGCAAATTTGACTGCACATATCACGTACGGCACAGCAGACCCGGATCGCATGGCACGATTTGCAGGGGCATTCGCGGCAGCAGCCGTGCGATACTATTGGGAAACTCCGAAAAGTGCATCTGTTACCCCGGCACTTCTTTTCCTTGAAAGACAGTTCATTGCCGGCAACGAAACCGTCAACAAGGCTATTGCTGCAGGAATCAATGACGCACTGCATGATCGCCCGCTGCCGCTGCGTGAACATTTCAACACTGAAAATCTGTTTCCCGAAATCTGTACCCATGCAATGCAATGCTGTCTCTCTTTAGGGGTATTCAAAGAAGATCGCCTTGTCAATCAATGGCTGGACATCCCGGAACGCATGGGCATGTTTGCCGACAATACAGGGGTGTGGCTCTTCGATGGAAATACACTTTCTGCTGCACAGGTGCATAGTCTCGAAAGTATCTTTAGCATAATACCCCGTGCCATGCTTGGTGTTACCGCCCTTTTTGTACCCGAAGCAATTTCCTACAGTGCGGCAACTGTACCGCTCCGGCTACCCGGTATTGCCCTGGATATTCCTGTGGTACCTATGGAAATGCTGCGTAATTTCTCTGAAATACCGCCCTACGTAGCCCAACCCCCAATACCGGAATTTACAGCACAGGTATTGGAACAGGTAATGCGGGCTATCATTACTACAACCCTGCCCAAACGCCCCGATCTGATACAACGTGCCGCCGCGGTAATGCGTATGGCAGTAGCGTTACCCGATTTACCGCTGGCACAACTGGCACCTCCAAAAATCCTAATGGGAACTCCCGACGTCTTCCTCGCATATCTTGGCGTATTGTGGCTGGCAAATGCAGAGGCGTTGCTGGAAGCCGCCGTCATGCTCGCTGAAACCGGGACTCCCGAACCGCTATATGTCATTCTGTTGGCAGCCGATTTCTTTTCTATGCAGGGAGACACTACACTCCTGTTCCATACCCTGTCTACCGGCACACTGATAACATCAGAAACGGCATTACGCCGCGCATTTTTATCACCCGTCATAGCGTATGTCAACGGCATTGCCCTCGGTGGGCATCTCTGTCAATACGATATGACTACTGTGGCAACATTGAACTAAATAATCACGACCTGCTTACTTGCGTCCCAAAGTACGTAAACACCGATCAGGACAATTTGTGATAATGGAATCCACGCCCCAGACCGCCAACTGATTCATCGCTGCAGTATCATCAACCGTGTAAGCGGCAACTGTTTTTCCTGCACTCTGGATAACGGCAAGTCGCCCCGGTGTGATTCCCTTTGCATTCAAATTCAATCCCTGTACATCCAGCAGAAATACCCAGCGGCAAATCCGTTCCCATACGTCATGCTGCTCCGGCTCAAGCCCTGAAAGCAGTTCTACCCGTATATCCGGCGCTTCAATGCGGGCAATGGCACATACAATAGGGGAAAACGATTGAATAACCACGTTCCGCTCCATGTTCCGGGCACGAATAAGAGCGATAGTGTTTCGTGTCAACGGCAGGTTACGCGTACCGGAAGCTTCGATAGCATCCATAAACTGACCGGCAAGGAAAGGGGTCATGACAGAATCATCCACCGCCTTCTCTAACAACGCTGCCAGTAATGCCGTGTCATCTGCAACATTTTTAATTTCTACATAAACACCAATTTTGTTTTTGGCGAAATCCAATGTTTCTGCCAGTGTCGGCAGCGTCTCCTCTGCAAACCGCGCATTCTTCCAGGATCCGGCATCCATCTTCTGCAATGCTTCCAAATCGTAATCTGCAACGTTTTTCTTAATGCCTACAGTACGCTCCAATGTATTATCATGAATAACAATCACACCATGGTCACGCGTAAGGTAACAATCCAACTCAAACCAATCTGCGCCCATCTCATCAGCAAGCCGAAATGCCGCCATCGTATTTTCCGGTGCTTTGGCACTGGCGCCACGATGGGCAATAACATCTACCTGACCCGCCGGTGCCCCCGGACGAAATGTAGCACATCCCGTACATACCAATGATGTTATCAGTATCCCAAAATACAATAGACTCATCCGACAATTCATAGCTGGTCTTCCTTATTTATTTACTGCCCTATCAACCTCTTTCCGCCGAAAGAGTACCGGCAATTATAACCTCTATTTTCATAGCGCTCGCTCTGTACTCCCGACGAGAATAAGGCAAGGAGAGCAAAATCAATCCGCATTCAAAATGTACACCGATCTATGGGTTTACTTCTTTTATGGCGGCAGTCAACGCCTGAATACCCTGTGTAATATCATCAACACGGGTATCACCCGCTTCACGTTCAAAAATATACCCGCCGTCAAAATCCGCTGCTGCCAATATACTGACGAAAGTGACCCAGTCCACTTCGCCTGTACCAACGATTACCTCATCGCCCCACTGATCTTTGACTGCCGGACGCTTCGCATCTTTAACGTGTACCTGCCGCACATGGGGTGCAAGTAAACGCAGCGCTTCAATAGGATCGTCCATATCGTATAAAAGCATATTGGCAGGATCGAAATTTACCGCTAAACTTTCTGCGCCACGCTTCTTCATCTCATCCAAAAACGCCACCAGCGTCTGCGCAGTTTCCTGTCCCGTTTCCAACAACAACGCGACTCCTTGTGCACCAAATATATCCACAAGCTGTAATACGCGATTACTCAATTTATCAAAGTCGGGATCCTTGGGATCGTGAGGAAGAAAACCCGCATGGACAGTAACAGTTTCTAACTGCAGGGTACCGGCGAGAGAAGCAGCACGGGTGGCCAACTCTAAATTTTCATCCCAATACGCATCCAGAAGAACACCGCCCGTTTTTCGAATGGTTTCCGGAGTAGTATAGTCCTCACCAACTGTCGAAAACATACCGGATACAATTTGAATGCCCGACGCACCCAGGATTTCCTCTACACCCTCCCATGCTCCGGGATCATCACGGTGAGGCACCAAACCAAGCTGTACCTTATTGATACCGAGAGCTTTTACTTTTGCCGTCAAATCCTGCGGCCCTGTGGCCTGAAGGGACCAGCTGCAAACCCCAATCTGTTCTACCGACTGTGTTTTCATTGTGTTACATCTCCGTTATACAACGGTTTTATCCGCTGCCTGCTGCATCCTATTGGAACCCGGGGACAGATTATCCCAGTCCCTGATTGACGATTAACCTTCAGTCTATCATACCATTTTACAGAGCGCAAGTATTGAAAAAATACCTGCCTATAAACGACGAAAAAGTCTAATGTTTTGCAGCAATGCCCGATAGATACGAAAGGAATCCTGTATTTTTCGGAAATGAGAACTTGGGTTGCCCGGTTCGTACAAAGTTGCAATAGACGATGAAACAATATGAAAATTATTATGGATGGCCATCAACAGCATCCGAATTTCTGTTTCATAACGTCCGCCTGGTACCTTTTCCACAAAACAACGGGCAAAACGAGGGGATAATATACGAAACCCACACTGGGTATCCGGCAGATACCTGCCGCACAAATAGCCCATAACCCATGCAGTCATCCGGTTACCAAAACGGCTCCGCCAGGGTACCTGTTTCCGATCAAAAGAACGAGCACCAATAACCAGGTCTGCACCTTCAGAGTTGAAACAGGCAAACAATCCCGGCAGCTCTGCGGCATCATGCTGTCCATCTGCATCCATGAGCACAATCGCCGTTATATCCTGTAGTTCAAGAGCAGCACGAACCCCCGCTATCAAAGCGTATCCCTTCCCCTGATTCTCTGGAAATGACAGCAGCTGCACAGGCATTTCCGCGAGGGCATCTATACACCCGTCTGTACTGCCATCATCCACAACAATCGCATATTCTACCTGTGCAAGCACACTCTCTACGGCACCTTGTACTCTGTGACCCGCATTAAAACAAGGGATCACCACCACCACGTTTTTCAGCAATGATTTTTTTTCTACATCCGTTTCAATACATGCCATTACATTCACCTAAAACAACCGTTAAAAAAATAGTATCTCTTGAGTATTCTGCCGCTGTTATGGGGTACATATTTTGTTGGGAAAAATGGATATCGTACCTCGCTGAAGCAGCCAACACAATGCCCAACCGATACTGTAAACATTCATGATAGCATAGTATCATGATCTTTCTTATCCTGTCAGTGAAAATAACCTGTGCTTACTGGGTGGCTGCCCCTGATTTCTCCAGATTGTCTGTCCGAAATTCCTTTGGGCACTTCACTTGATTGATCGCACCTTGGAACCAGACCAGGAAAAGCGCACGCATCACGGCTGCGTTTACTCCTGTTCGGTTTCTCTAATGTTACGTTATGCGTAAGCCCTGAAAGGCCTCTCCGCGGCATCCGACGTGGTTCTTTATACAGAAATATTGTTTTCAGCAGGGGAATGTTACCCTACACGGTCTACTTCACCGGCCAGCTCGCCCGCAGTTCACTTTTAAATAGCCCCATTTTCTCCAGCGGAAGCGGTTCAAAGCCCATCTTCAAGGCTGGTGACTCAGGCTTCAGGCGATAGTCGTGTTTCTCCATATCGACGAACAGCGGGTCGGTATCCGTCAGGTTGTCTTTGTATTTGATATAGGAATCTGCCTCTTCGTACACATCTTTCCAATCTTTGCCCACGAAGATGTTCCGGGCAACCAGATTGCCTATGGGCGCTTTGGGTTCGCTTTCGAGGATATTGGTCAGCTTCGGGTAGCGTTCGGAATAGGGCGGCTTGTTGTAGGCGATGCCCGAAATGGTGCCTTTCTCCTTCTCCTCGGCGATCCAATCGTCGGCGTGCTGGTGCGCCCAGTTGAGGGCGCGGCCGTCAATATGGAGGGCTTTCCTACAGTTGATGAAGATATTGTTTTCCACCGTGCAATCCCGTCCACCGCCAATGAAGGCCGCACGGTAGACATTGCGAAAGACATTGCCGTAGATCTCGGCGGAGGAAAACATGTCGTCGAGATAGATGCCTACACTGTGCTCGTTGTGGAATCCGTTAATGTCGTAGAGATAGTTGTAGCGAATGACGTGGCCGCGCATGGTCCAGTTGCGTCCGGTGTACATGGCCCCCGCGTCGTTCGATTCCAGGCACACATCGTGAATCTCGTTCAGCTCAATGATGTGATCATTGCCGCCAAATCCGATGGCCATGTGTGGGGCGTCGTGAATATAATTGTTTGCAACCCGGTTACCTACGCCCCCGACTTGAATGCCCGCCTGATATACGCGTTTGACCTGCGCGAAATCGTGAATGTGGTTGTTCACGGCAAAATGCCCGGCAGGCTCAAGGGTGGTGCGATTACCGCCGCTGATGCTGATACCTGCGCCGCCCATGCCGTAGATGTCGCATCCCTCAACGCCATTGTTTTTTCCGTCGCTAACCGAAATAGCACTCTTGCCGCTGTTGCGTACGGTGAGCGAATTGATACGGTTGCCCTCCCCACCTTGGACTGCGACGACCACGCCCCGCGCACCTTCAAGAGTTAAACCTTGGAGAGTAATATAAGAAGCCTTCTTCATCGTTATCAGATTCGGCAGCTGCGTCACCATGACTTCAGTTGTGGCGGGATCGGAGGGCGGCCAGAAGTAGAGCACGCCCGATTCGCGGTCGAGATACCACTCGCCGGGGGTATCTAATTCGGAGAGCAAATTATAGGCGTAATACCACTGAGCCTTGCGGTACCCGTAAACGTGATAAGGTTCCTTTACCGCAATGATCTTCTTCTCCACATTGATGCTCTCGATGGGATGCCGCTGCTCCGACCAGTCCCAGAACCAATAGCCATGAACCCAGGGATCCGGCTCATCCAGCCAGCGACTCGGTCGGTCGCCCTCGTAGAAAAATTTACCCGTTTTGCTGCCGACCCTGCCGTGAGATACGTGCCCGTCTTCTACCGCGATGTCTACAATGGCGGAAAAATCTTTATTGGGCCAACGGGCCAAAGTCATGCGCATACCGTCGAAGAAGAGTTCCGGTCTCCTCTTCAAGGGCGTTTCGAATTCTGTTATTCCCTGTTCTTTGAGATTCAACTGTACTACATGGGGTCGCGCCGATTCGTCAATCCTGCTCAAGACGGTCTCGTTCGTGACCGGTGCAAAACCCGTAACAAGACGACCCCCGAGTAACCGTGCCGTAACCTCCGTGCCAGCGATATAGCGAATGGGCGCATCGGCGGTACCCGAATCCTGCTCTTCCAGAAGAAAGGGCTTTTCCAGAATGTAGTCGCCCCCATGGATACGTACTTCGGCGCCCTCGGCTAACCCACCCCCGGCCCGGGCAGCACGAAGAGCATCCCGCGCGGCTTCAAGCGTAGTGTGGGCACCATTCGCGCCGTCGGGTGACACGTGGATGACCAATTGAGCAAAAAGGTTATTTTGGGTGGGGAATATTACTGTACATACTATTACAGCGAAAATACTGATCTTTGAAATTCTTTTCATATGTATTTAATCCTAGGTGGTTCTAAAAATTCACTTTTTCACTTGTGATTTAAGTGAAATCACAGAACCCGTTGTACAATTTTCCTAAATCAATTCAAAAACACATTATTTTATTGGTTCATCCGTAAAAGGCGTAC
>JAGLCZ010000259.1 GCA_023145975.1 Candidatus Hydrogenedentota bacterium
CCAAAGGTATTCCGGGATGTTGAATTTTACCAATCAACTCCGCAGCAACATGATTTCAGTACGCCAGAAGGCGTCGTTTCTGATATGAATATTTATCGTGTGCATCTGGCTTCTCTTTCCCAACAAGGCGTTTACAACTTTGTACTTCATGCCGGTGTGGATATTCCAAATGATGGCAGTATGAATATGCTTTTTGCCAAAATGCATCTTGAATATGATGTGCCGGTAAAAAATACCAAATCTGTAAAAGCTGATAGTAACGTATTTCTAACATTTTCTGATGACCCTGGTGAAGAAGTGCGTCGAACGACCGTCGATGATTTGTATGTGATTTCCAGCCTTGCAAAACTACAGAATGAAATGGAAAATGCCATGCAAAAAAGTGAATGGAATCGTGTCAGTTCTTTGCTGGATGATATGTGCCATAGGGCGAAAAAAGTGCATCGTATGGATTTGGTTAAGGAATACGAGAACACTATCGATAAATTACGTAAAAACGGCAATTTAACACAAGCCGACATTAATGATACAAGTCAGACCACATCCGTAGCCAATTCCCAGTTGGGGATTAAGGCAGCAGATGAAAGTGTGCTGGGATAATATTTGGAGGATAACCGATGAAAAAAATAACTCTAATTCCCAACAGTAGAATACCAATTTCTGTTGACCCCCCGACAGAAACACGGGTCGAATGGGAAATAGATATAAAGCTTGAACCTGCCGTTGTAGAGCGTACACCCAATGCCATAACTTTATTTCTTGATGCGGCAAACCCTGTTCGTCCAGCATTCTATGCAATTGATGCCATATTTAAGGATAATGCCACAGGGCAGGAACTGAAACGTGAAGCCTATATGGTGCGTGTTGCCACAGAAAGTGACCGGGCAGCAACCATTACACAGCCGGCAGCTGACCAACAAATTGCTGCGTCTGAAAAACAGGAATTATCCAGTTCCTGTGCTGAACCGACGCCTCTGAAAACCGAAGATATTGTGTCTACAACCCCGGAATCCCCTGTACTGGCAGCGAAGCAAATGAGTCCTGCTCCAGTAGATGATGTTGCGGAATCATTGCCTCCTGTAGAGAAAACTGCCAACACAGTACAAGAAAATACTCCATCCAATCCACCACCACCACCTTTACAGGGCGAGTATGCTTTGGTGCTGTGCCGCAATGGGGTTGATATTGCATCTACCGAAACAGACGTTCAACGCGAAGTTACGATAACGGTAGGGAAAGAAGCCGCTTGTACGCTTTCGCTTCGGTCCCATTTTCCAAGCGAAGAATTATCCAGAAAATGCTCACGAAAACAATTGGATGTTTTCTGGCTTGATGCACGAATCTGTGTCAAGAATATTGGAACCAATTCAGTTATCATAAACAGTACACCGCCTCATAAATTACATACGAATGAATGGGGATATTGGCCTGAAAACGCGATCGTGACGCTACCTTGCGGACTCTCTTTGCGATTAAGAAAAAGGATATCATAATAATGGGTCATGAGTATTATGACAACGTACTAAACCGTGATGTAATGGAATTTAGTTATCGAGGAGATAAATGGCGCTTCCCTAAAATACTTGGAGAGAGGTTTGAAGTTTCTAAACTGTTGGCAGTAAGTGGTTTCGGTGCACTTTTGGTTGCGAAAGATAAATGGATTTTTAACAGAAAAGTTCTGATTAAGACCGGTTTCCTGAATAAAAGTGAATTATGTACCCCTAACAATGCGTCGCTTCCGGAATTAGTTAAAAGAATCAATGTTCAGTATGTTCGTGAACAAAAGTTCTTATTGCATGGACAAATGCGCCATATAACTGGTATTCCTACCTTGATAGATTGGATGTATGATGTCAGCCCCATGATACGGGGACCACATACCGCTGTAGATGGGCAGCAGATTTATCATGATAACCCAAATTGCTGGCAAAGTGTTTTTTATCTGGTTCTGAGTTATTTTGATGGGAAACAGTTAGATGAATACTGTCGAGATAAGCCCAAAGCGATAATTAACAAACCCACTGAATTCTTCAGGTTTTTGATGTTTTATCTTGTTGATGTTTTGCTGGCACTACACAGGCAACAACCCTTGAATGCGAA
>JAGLCZ010000026.1 GCA_023145975.1 Candidatus Hydrogenedentota bacterium
TTTGAAGGGGGCAGCATCCATACCTAAAATATCCAATGAATGTTTCAGCAGCCAGGCAAATTCCACGTTGTGCCCGAAACTTGTGTTGTCGATGGGTCTCCCTTCATCGTCTTTCACATCGCGGTCCGAGCCCCATACATTTTTGAAAAGGATGGCGCGCATCGGGGTCCAGTCGAAGGCAAATTGTGCCATGCCTGTGCCGTGTTTCGGGTGAATGATTCGTTCGAAGAGCAGATCGATTACCCGCAGCGTATCTGTTTTATGATTGTGGTGTCCGGTGGCCTCATAGAGGTTGGTAAAGGCCTCCATCAGGTGCATGTGTACATCCATCGACTTGCGGTCGCCCCCATACGCGCCCGGTGCTTTAGGCGACCAGTCTTCTTCAAAGAACTCCCCGAAACCGCCGTATTGAAGATCGGCAGTACGTGTTTTTACAACGCTCCACGTTTCTTCCGCCATTTTGAGGGCGGTGCGGTCTCCGGAAGCCATTGCGTATTCGCTTAACGCGTAGATGGCGAAGCTTTGTCCATACATAATTTTTGCGCGGTCGGCAGGGGTACCATCCTGTTCGCATGTCCAATACCATCCGCCATGTTCCTGATCCAGAAAATGTCGCAGCAGAAAGTCAACGCCTTGCGATGCCATATCCAAAAAGGCGTCGTTCCCCAGATTGGCGCGATGTGCGGACGCATAGGAATAGATCATGCGTGTTTGGCATACTACCGTCTTCAGTCCTTCCCCGGTTGGCTTGCCTTCTTTATCCAGATAGGTGAGAAATCCGCCGTGTTTCGGGTCCACGCCATGGGTGGCCCAGAAGGGCAGCAATTCGTTGAACAGATGCTGCTGCATTTCCTGTTGTGCTTTTTCCACACGTGCTTTAATGTTCATAGTATAGAGTTCTCCATGACTGACCGTTGGGATTGTTATGTGATTGCCTGTTCCCTATTTTATGTCAGATCAACCCGCGCAGGCAAACCCGTCCTTCTTGTTTTTTCGTTCCCGCGCATAGTATGGGAGGGGGATGTACAGCGTGGGGACGAACGGAAGGTTTTCAGATAGTTTTAACGCGATCGGAAGCAGCGTCTACTTTTACCCATTGACGATGCCTTCTGCAGGGGTACTGAACTTGCCGTAGTTTAGCCTTTTATCTGTGTAGCGTGCGCGGTAGACATAGGTGGTGGGATCGGTGTCGGGGATGTGGTGGAGTTCAGGGGAGACCGTGTTGAGACAGAGAGTCGTCCAGCCGGCGTCATTCTGTGGAGTGCCTTCCTTGGCATATTGGATTTCACAGCCTAGAATACCGTGGGGTTTGGTGTTTTGGTGTTCATCGCTGGGGTTGGGACCCCAATGGATGATGATCTCGTGCCGGATGCTGAAGTCGAGGAGCAGTAGTGGCGGGGCAAGTTCGGAGACAGCATAGGGCGACGGGGCAGGCGTGACTTTGTCAGGGAGGGAGAGTCCAGCAGCAATCTGTTCCTCATCGGTTGTGTTGTGCTGGAGTTTCTGAACATATTTGTGAGCTATGCCGATAGCATTTCCAATGACCATATTTTTGTTCACAGTGGCGGAATGGGCAATATCCAGAGCATCTATGTGGGCGTTGAGCGCTGTTTGTGACTCAGTCACCTTAGTGTTGAAGTCGGCGATTTCTGTGGCGGTGAAGCCGTGAGCCTCGCCGTGGGTATCAAGCCAGGATACAAGTTGCAGCATCCAAAGGATTTTTGTGGGGTCAGTAGTGGGAATATAATTGATCATCGTGGGCTTTTCCTCTTCAAGTTGTTGCCATAAGAATTACATATACAATAGCCACTTGTTATCAAGCCGTTTATTATTATCAGAGAGTCGTTTATTGAGGGGAATGAACCCCTTACTTTTAAAATATGTACAAATACTACTACAACTGATATATGCACAACAACTAAAATCTTATATCTATTTCTATCACAGCATGGGAATAAAGATATGAAATATATCCCGGTGTGGCAGCGTTTCTATATGTGAATGCAGCAACGTGATATGTTAAAATAGCGATCATTTTGAGTCGCGTCATCTAGGTGGCGCAGTATTACTGAATAAGATTGATTGGTATGCAGAAAGCAACAGCACAGTTTACAGAAGCGTCCGTATCCCTTGTCAGGGATGTGTCCGGTGCTGGAGTTGTGTTTTATTCACGTGCCGATGAGGAGGTTCTTGTGCCCGACGAATATACATCACTGCAGCAGTGGCTTTGTATGTTTCGTTCGGGCCGACCACTCCTTTGATGGTGCATACGGGGAAATTAGCGGGCAGCATAGAAGTTGAAAATGACAGTTGAAGATAACATTCCATTCCCTTTCAAGAGGGACTTTGAGAAAAGTAATAGATTTACAAATAACCGATAGCAGGAGAGAAAATATTATGGCTGACAGGATACATATATTCGATACGACGTTGCGCGATGGTGAGCAGTCGCCGGGCGCGAGTATGGATGATAATGCGAAGGTGCAGATGGCGCAGCAGCTGGATCGTCTGGGTGTGGATATCATCGAGGCGGGATTCCCCGTCGCTTCGCAGCAGGAATTCGAAAGTGTGACGAAGGTGGCGAAGGCGGTGAAACATGCGCGGGTGGCGGCGTTGGCACGGTCACTGGATAAGGATATTGATCGTGCGGCAGCAGCGCTGAAATATGCCGTCCATCCTACACTGCATACCTTCATTGCCACTTCCGAGATACACATGGAACATAAGCTGCGCATGACCCGGCAGCAGGTATTGGACAATGCTGCTTCCGCAGTAGCGCGTGCCAAGAAGCAGGTGGAGCGTGTGGAGTTTTCGGCAGAAGATGCGACCCGTTCCGACTGGGAGTTTTTGGCACAGGTGTCTGCCATCGCTATTGAGGCAGGTGCCGATATTATTAACCTGCCTGATACGGTGGGCTATACGACGCCGGATGAGATTCGCGAGATGTTCCGTTATGTGATTGCCAATGCCAAGGGCGCGGAGAATGTAATCTTTTCTTCCCACAACCACAATGACCTGGGGCTTGCAGTGGCAAATGCCTTAGCGGCAGTGGAAGGCGGTGCCCGGCAGATCGAATGTACCGTGAACGGTATTGGTGAACGTGCCGGTAACACATCTCTGGAAGAAGTGGTGATGGCAATGCACACACGCAGTGACCGCTTTGCCTACGAATGCGGTATTGATACGAAAGAAATTGTTCCGTCCAGTACACTGCTGGGCATGATTACGGGCTTGGC
>JAGLCZ010000260.1 GCA_023145975.1 Candidatus Hydrogenedentota bacterium
GGATCAGGGTTGTTGTCCGGCAACTGTTCAAAATGGCGCACCTGATCGTAGGATACATAACCCACGGCACCGCCATGAAATTCTGGGAGTCCCGGTACGGAAACGGGTTCGTACTGCCGCATGAAATCGCGCAGTTTTTCGAGGGGATTATCTGCTGTAAACGTGCGTTCTACACCGTTTTCGATGATGACCCCTTCATGACCTTTGGAACGAAATATTACGGAGGGGTTGGCACCGATAAAGGAGTATTGCCCGATAGTATCCGCTTTTTCTACACTTTCCAGCAGAAATGCATGAGAAGCATTCCGTGAAAATTTTAGATATGCAGTAACCGGGGTTTCAAGATCTGCGAGGATTTCTTTATATACAGGCACTACCGCATTTTCGTGTGCCAGCGAACGAAATTCATCGAGAGAGGGAAAAAACATAGTAAGGATTCCTTAGTGGATAGATTTACAAAACAACATAAAAGAACGATTCTTGTATCCGGTATACCCGAAAAATTCGATGGCGTTATTAGCGTCGCCACCGATGTATGTGTCGTTCAAGTCCTCTCATAATCATGTCCTGTAAAGGGGTATTCTTTAATTTTTTCTATGTTGTGTCTATTGGGATCGTGATCTGCCTGCACCCCTATTAGGATCGCACAGGTACGCCGTGTTTTGCAAGATATTCTCTGGCTTCGCTGATGGTGTATTCCCGGTAGTGAAAAATTGAGGCTGCCAGCGCGGCATCTGCACCGCCTTCCTGCAGTGCTGCACGCAAGTGTTCCAGCGTTCCTGCGCCTCCACTGGCAATCACGGGTATGCTGACAGCATCGGCTACTGCCCGTGTGAGTTCAATATCATAACCGTCCTTCGTGCCGTCACAATCCATGGCAGTCAGTAATATTTCGCCTGCACCGCGTTCTTCCACTTCCCGTGCCCAGGCGACGGGTTCCAGCGGAGTCGGTCGTCCTCCATCTCGCCCGCCATGGCTTCTTACATAATAGCCTTTACCTTCGCCGGGTTCATATTTCATGGCGTCAATAGCCACTACGATGCACTGTGCGCCGAAACGGTCAGAGGATTTTTCTATGAACGCGGGATTCTCGATGGCAGGGGTGTTGATGGAAACTTTATCTGCCCCCGCATTTAACATACGACGGATATCGTCCATAGTGCGTATACCGCCGCCAACACACAGCGGCATGAATACTTCTTCTGCTGTACGACGCACCACATCCAACATGGTATTACGGTTATCTGTTGATGCGCGTATATCAAGAAATACGATTTCGTCGGCTTTTTCCTCGTCGTAACGACGGGCAATTTCAACAGGGTCGCCTGCATCGCGTAATCCGAGAAATTTAACACCTTTTACTACACGACCGTCTGCCACGTCCAGGCAGGGTATAATTCGTTTTGCTAACATTACGTATACACTTTCACTGTGTAAGATTCTTTTGCAAGGGTGCAAAAGCGGTTTTGGTAATCAAGGATGGTTTATACCGATGGATATTCTTCTGTATCGCTATCTGTATCCGAAGGGGTATTATTTAGTTCTTTCGGAACGGGCTCCGGTAGATCGTTATGAACCCATGGTGCCGGTTCCGGAATGTTTTCCTGCACAGTTTCCGGCTCTCTTTCACTATAAGCGGAACTACTCATATCGGCTCCCGCCGCTTCATCAGTAGTTATTTCACCTTCTGCATTGATTTGCGGTGCAGGAGGCAGGTTGGCGTCATCATCAGTAAGAGGCGGCAAGTCTACTCCATATAATGTGTCGGATAACAATTCATCAGGTACTTCTTCAAGTTGCGGTTCAGCCTCAATTTCTGACGTTTGTGACTCGCTGGAAATCTGTTCTTCTGTGGACTCCTGTTCTAATCCTGATTCCTGGGCGACTTCGGGGTCTTGCGCGGGTTCTTCAGGTTCCGTTGCTTCCTCTTCCGCTTCGACTGCATCTTCGGGATCATATTCTTCTTCTTCGGTGTGCAGTACTTCTGCTTCGACTATCTCTTCCGGACTTTCGTCAGGTTCTGTATTTTCTTCTGTATTTTGTACATCAGAAGAATCCGAGGAGGCATCTTCCGGGGGACAGGGGGAAGCACAGGGCGTACCTATTTCCGGCTGTTTTAATGCCAACTGATCCCGGATTTGTTTTCCTGTAGCAGCGGCATCCACATGAATTCCTTTCACATTCAGGCACACGGTACTTAAGTCCTCAAGGCCAAGAAGATCACGTGCTGTAGTGGCAAGACATTCTGCAACAATTTTGGCGCATTGACGGGCACCCAACGCCGCACAATTTTTCAATATCACATCCGCTTCAATACGTGCGTGCTGCCCGTTGCTGTCAGGGAGTACATCCAGCTTAATAGAATATACTTCGGGCATGCGTTTCATTACTTTCTGTAACACCTTGCGGATTGGCTTTAACTGCAGCGTTACATCACCGTTTACATCTTTGAATGTGATAGTCGCATTTTTTCGGGCAGGGAATTTCGGAAGCAATCCATATAAACCAACTAGAAGTAACAATACACCTGCTATGGTACCGGGCAGACGCAGGTTTAACAGGTCATTTTCCTGAGTGGGCCATTTTTGGAGTATTTGTTCATGAGCCTGTTGTACGTATCCGATATCAAAAACAAGCCCCAGCATATACCCGCCGCCGAGAAACGCCAGCAGGCAGATAATCTTCATGGTTGCAAGCTTCATGGTTCAGCTCCTTCAGTTCGCGCAGAAAAGCGCCATTTTTCCGATGGGACACCAGGTAAAATTTGATCTACTGTTACTATCTTACCATAAAACAGCCATATTGCTCGATTCAGGTAACGTAAAAACCGCCGTCTACGACCAATTCGGAACCGTTGCAAAAGCTGGATTCATCAGATGCAAAAAACAGGGCGGCATTAACAATATCGCGGGCAACGCCAATACGGCGTATAGGGATGCAGCCTGCAATACTTTGTTTGTCATCGTTATTCAGGTAGGGGGCTTGCAGCGGGGTATCAATCATACCGGGATGAATGATATTGCTGCGGATATTATCCGGACCGAACTGTACGGCCAGGGATTTGTTCAGTGCAATAAGAGCACCTTTGGCGCAAGTATAGGAATCCTGGGCGAGCTCAAAGCCTGCCAGTGCTGAAATGGAACCGATGAGAATGATGGAACCACCGCCGTTTTCTCTCAGTACAGGGATGCCGTGTTTGGTGAGAAAAAAAGCACCCTTCAAATTGATTGCCTGTATCAGGTCCCAGCTTTCTTCCGTGGTGTCAATAACGGAACGGTCTATTTTTTTCTGGAGTGATCCGGCATTGGCATAGAGAATATCCAATTTCCCAAATTTTTCTACGCCCAGTGCCAACGCATTTTTTACATCCTTTTCCTTTGATACATCACAAAGTACTGAGATGGCTTCCCCCCCTGCTTTTTCAATGAGGGAAACAGTTTCGTTCATTGCTGCTTCGTTGATATCGCATGCAATAATGCGGGCACCTTCCGCTGCAAATACCAGGGAGGCTTCGCGGCCCATACCCATTCCCGCACCGGTTATTACCGCAACTTTGTTTTCTAAACGCATAGTCCTGTTCCTTTTTTTGATTGTAGGATCCTGTGTTTCGTAAGTCTCATCCCGAAAATATGCTGTTTCACAGCTTCCCTAAATACGATAAAAGGGGCTGTATGACAGATAGTATACCGCATTAGAAGGAGCAGAAAAACTTTCCCAATACTGAAGTAATTATCTTCTT
>JAGLCZ010000261.1 GCA_023145975.1 Candidatus Hydrogenedentota bacterium
ATACCACTCCAGAAGGAGGACAGCGAACGTTCATCCAGCGTAAAGGAAAGGCGTTGGCGCTCGCCGGGCTGCAACAGTTTCGTTTTTGCAAATCCCACCAGTTCCTGTACGGGCTTCTCCTGTGCATCCGTTGGAGCAGAAAGGTAGACCTGGACAATTTCTTTTCCAGCCACGACACCTGCGTTTTCCACCTCCATGGAAACTTCCATGGATGACAGAAAGGTATCGCTGCTTAGTTTCAGATCGGAATAAGCAAAGGTCGTATAAGATAACCCGTAGCCAAACTCGTAGGCCGTGGCGACATTGAACGAATCGTAGTAGCGATACCCAACATAAATTCCCTCCTGATAAAAGAAGTTGATAGGGTCGTCCGCAGGAACGCCGGGGAAGCTGTCTGCGCTAGGGATGTCCTCATACTTCACCGGTATCGAATCCGGCAACTTTCCGGAGGGGTTAATATTGCCGTTGATGATCTTGGCAATGGCGTTTCCACCTTCTTGTCCGGGCATCCATGCCAACAGAATAGCATCGGGGAGATGACTCCAGCTTGCCGTCTCCCACACACCGCCGACGTTGAGCACGACAACAACCTGTTTTCCTGCGGCATGAAAAATGTCACACACGTTGCGTACCAGCTCTCTTTCTATTTGCGTAATGGGGAGGTACCCGTTCTCATAGTTCTCTCCTGCGCTTCGACCGAGTGTAATCACAGCAAGGTCCGACCTTGACTCGTAGCCTTTGATTTCGCCTTGTGTCAGGACTGCTTCTCTGCTGAATGCAACCAGCCGTTCCTTAAAATGGGGTGGTGCTTGATCATCCACGATGCCGTTGTCTTTTCGCATCTTGGGATTGTTGAAGTAATCAGGAACGAGGTTTTCACGTTTGATCTTTTCGATATAGACCTCGTAGGTATCCTCCATATCCTCCAGTACGGTGAAGCCCGCGCCCTTCAAGCCTTCGTTGACAGACACGCGGTATTCCGTGCTTCTTACCATACCGCTCCCCGTACCGCAAGGAATGAGATCGTAGGCGATCTTGCCGAATACAGCTACTGTCTTTTTTTCTTTCAGTGGAAGGCAGTTGTTCTCGTTCTTAAGAAGCACGATGCCTTCCCCGGCGGCTTCCCGCGCGATTTTGGCATGGGCCTTAAGATCGGGCATGGAAGTTGGAACATATCCTTGCGCCCTGGGAGACTCCAGTTTGAGCTTGAGGCAGTAGAACAAATTCTCGTCCAGGGTGGTCTCGTCAAATGTCTTGTTCTTTATGGAGGTCTTGAGTTCGTTACATTCTTGCTCATTGCCGCTCATAAGGAGGTTACTGCCCGCCCGCAACTTGGCGACGGCACTACCGAGCCCATCGAAGTCGGTGATATGCAGCCCATCAAAACCCCATTCATCCCGGACGATCACTTTGAGTAATTCGGAGTTCTCAGCGGTGTAGAAGCCATTCAATCGGTTATAGGAGCTCATAATAGCTTTCGGGTGGCTTTCCTTAACGGCGATTTCAAATCCTCTGAGGTAGATTTCCCGCAATGCGCGCTGACTAATGACGGCGTTGTAAGTTCTGCGGTTGGTTTGCTGATTATGGGCGACAAAGTGCTTCAGCGTGGCGCCGATGCCATTGGATTGCAGCCCGTTCACCATAGCCGCTGCCATTTTTCCGCTAAGAAGCGGGTCTTCTGAATAGTACTCAAAGCCCCGACCGTCCCTGGGATTACGATGGATATTCAGGCCGGGAGCAAAAATCAGGTCGTAGTCATATTCCAGCGCCTCGTTGCCGAACGCTTCGCCTACACGCTCCACCAGACCAGTGTTCCACGTAGCGGCCAGGCACATCGCTGTGGGAAAGGCGATGGTGTACTCATAGTCTTTTTCGCCTTCCTGGCGGGGCTGCCGGTTTAAGCCAGCGGGTCCGTCGGACATCACCGTGGTTCGAATGGCAAGGCGGGGAATAACCAATTTTGATCGCTGGTTCTCGATGATCATACCCTTGCCGGCGTCGCTGGTGCTGGGAGAAAAGCCAGGCACGAACCGTCCATCACCGACAAGCATGCCGATCTTTTCGTCCACCGTCATTTTTTGCATCAACGTTTTCACCTTTCTTCGATCTATTCTTTGCCAGTGTCGGCATCGGTGGTCCTCGTCGGGACCGCGATGACACTCAACAGTGCGATAAATAAAAACAAAATGCCGTATCCAAACTTGGGCACACCCATGGGTCTTGCTTCTTCGAGAATAACAAGGAGTCACCGTATAAACGGGCTGTAGGTTTGTGGTTGAAGTTGTACGTATCCTTAGCCGCCAGTCGTGGAGAGTATATTCCCGGCAGTGTCTCTCCCTCGCAACTATTCCGCACTTGCTACAATCATTGGATTTACCATATTGATAGTATACATTATAACCAAGCCTACAGTCATCCAGCGATTCCGAAAGTTCTTGCGAAATTACGTGTTTTCTAGGGTTATCTTGTTGTTTTCCGTTTGTCTTAGATTCGCATTAGTATTTTTC
>JAGLCZ010000262.1 GCA_023145975.1 Candidatus Hydrogenedentota bacterium
CCAGGGTTTCTATCGGAATGCTTCAGGTATAATTATTCAGTACTGGTACCCCATTTCACCGTCCTCCACGAATACACAGGATTCGCGTAGAAAACAGGTTGACTGGGGAAACTTTCCGTGCGGGAATAGAAGATAAAAAGGTTAATATTGAGGCGGAGGTTTTATCGAGATTAAAGGTTTTATGGAATTTCAGGAACTTTTGCGCTTTATCGGGAATATATGTAGTGTCGTTATGGTTAGTAAGATCAGTAAAAGTTGAATCATTGTTTTTCTGGGTTTTGAAACTCGAAAACATAGGGATTGTGGGGCGATTTTTCCTCGCTTTACTTGAAATACGGTATTATATCGCAGTTTTAGGTAATAATACTGCGAAGATTTATAATATAACGTTTTTTAACACAATCCTAACAATTCTAGTGTAATATTGTGTCAACTAAGCAGATGACAACTGCGTTATTGTTGTTGCACGATAGATTACAAGTTGAATATAAAGTTGACCCATTCCTCGTAAGGGCGCGGACCGTGCCCTCCTCCTTTCTTTCCCGCCATACGGTCCGCGCCGATTTATTTTTTTGTTGAAAATGAGATAGAAATTCTGTATACTATACAGAGATGAGAGAAGGAAGTTGATATAATCGTACTGTAAATCGAGAATATATAGAGTTGACCCATTCCTCGCAAAGCGCGGACCGTACCCTCCCCCCTTATTCCCCCACGGTCCGCGCACCTTTTTTTTGTTTGGACTTCGAAATGCGTGATTTGGATATGGCGGTATATCTAATTTGGGTTGCGGCTAAGTCTCACGTTATAATGGGGGGCATTACGGGAGAATAATTATATGACAGAAGATTCAGGGTACGTTGATTATCGGATATTGTTGGAATTACCGGAGCGTTACAAACCTGCCGATGTAATTCGAACGTATAAAAAGAAAATGAAAAAGCTGGTCATTGAGATTAGTCAACGCGAAGTTTCTCAAGAGCAACGCGACCAATATCTCCTGCGTATGGCACAGTTAAATGTTGCGTTTCATATTTTTCGTAACCGTCAGCGGGGCGAAATCTATTTGAGGGAACGGGACGAGGTGATACGCCTCGAAGAGGAATGGCATGCTGTTGCAGCCGAACCGAAAAAATCTGACATATTACGCCGTCAGTACGATCAGTCATTACGCAATTTTCTTGCGAAATACATGGAAGATATGGTGCTTGAAGCGGGGCGTGATTCGGATTGTATAGAGCATAGCGGTTGGGATGCGGCACATGAACGCCATGCCGGGCGCATACTTCGCCAAAACCGCCAGCAACTATATCATAAAATACACGAACGTCTTCCCTACTATGAAATTACATCGCCTGCCATTGACTGGACGGAGCGATCTTTTTTTGTGGATAACTTGCTCGAGAGGACAGGCGTATGAGCCGACAAACAGTACAGGAAAAAGTAGTTGAGCAGTCTGTTATCGATTCATGTCTGGCGTGTGCAGTGGCAGAAGGGGATATTGTAAACTTTCGTTTTCTTTTCATGCCTTCCTCACCTTTGCGCCAGGATTCTCAGGAAGAGATCGATTCTCCAAAATATGCGTACTTGTTACCGGAGGATACATCGGGTCCATACTATCAGGAAGCGTTACGGCTTGTGCAGCGTTCTGAAACGACGCGATATATAGGGGCGGAGCTTGCTAAAAAGGGACCGCCTCAACTTCCCTGGGAATTGGTGATGATCCTGGCGGATAATGCGGTGCGTATTGGAAAATATACCGCGGCAGCACAGGCGTATGAATTGTTGCGTATTCGCCGCCGCATGCAGGAACTGATGCTGGATAAAGCAGACGCGCTGTTAGAACAGGGAAATACGGAAGCAGCAGCATATGGTTATCTGGTCGCTTCGGGACTTGATTATGATTATGCGGCATTCCCCGAACCCCTTCCTGCAGTCCCCAATTATCAGGAGCGGGCTTTGCGGTTGCACAGTGTGTATCAGGATGATCCGAAAAAAAATATTGCCATGCAGCCCGATGAGACGCTGTTGAAAACGGCACTGGATTATTTATTGTTTAGCCCTGAATTTTCGCAGCGACTTCACGATCTGTCTGAGACTGCTAAAGTTTCCTTTGTCTCACTACTGGTGCAGCGCATGGATTCCGAATGGGATGTTTTTGCTGCACGGTATAGGCAGGCGACACAAATTGTGATACGACACCGGGCATTACTCGACCAGGTTAATACTTATTCGCCGGAGGCGTTGGGTTTATTATTTGAGCAATTACTGGATAGTGACCAGATGGAAGAGCTTAAAGAGATCCCATCCATCTTACTCGGAGAGTCGGTGAAGGATTGGGATTGGTGGCAGTGTATGAAAACCCTGTCTTATCATCATCCTGCGGCGGCATTGATGGTTTCACGTCAGCGCTTGTCTGCCAAAGAAGAGATTCTGATTCCCGTGTGTCATCCCGATTCAAAATTAGCACGTGAATTAAACTTGTTCTCTTAGCAAGATAGATTTTTTGACAGATTTTTTATTTTGTTGCTGCTATGTGTATAATTTAATCCCGTTGTAGTGGATGTGTGATTGTTGTGCGGCACATATTTTGGATACGGAAGCTATCTTGCCTGTGGTGAGGATTGTTCCTTTTGAGGTTCAAACGGATGGGGTGTGTCGGTGGTGTTGTATTTGCATAAGGGTGCTGGTTAGCAGAAGAGGTTATTGTTATCATGACGAGAATTCTTGTAGTGGACGATGATGTAGATTTGGCAGGGCTGGTAAAAACAAAGTTGACTGCCGAGGGACACCAGGTTTTTGTTATTAACACGGGCGAAGGGGCATTTGAGTATGCCAAAAAGGTCAAGCCGACCATTTGCCTGCTGGATATTATGCTGCCTGGTGTGACGGGCTATCAGATATGCCGAAAAATTCGCAAAGATCCGGAATTGTATAGTGTTGCGGTGATGATGCTTACTGCACTGGGGGAAGAACCGGAAATTGTGCATGGTATGGAACAAGGTGCCGATGACTATCTGGTCAAACCTTTCAAGCTCGAACGGTTGATGGATAAGATTGCTTCGTTGAATGCGTTGTTGACTACGCTCAAGCAGCGGCATCGTACCACCAAATTACCGGGAACAGATGTCTTTAAGCGTGAATTAAACCATAGTTTAGCGCGAAGTGCTCCCGTAGCCTGTGTGTATCTTGACGCAGTCGGATTTGAGGCCTATTGCAAAAGTCGCCCGCAGGAGGGGCAGACAAAGGCATTAGCTTTGATTGCGAGTGTGCTTAGTAATCTGGTTCGCTCCGAGGGGATCTATGAATCCTATATTGCTCATATGGGGCGGCAGCATTTTGTAGTTATGCTCAACCTGGATGATTATGAGCGTTTTTGTCAAGGGTTGATTCAAAGTTTTGATGAGCAGGTGAAGCAACTCTATAGTATCCAGGAAGTACAGCAGGGATATATTACGGTGCCCAACCGTGAGGGTCTAGAAACACGTACGCCGTTGATGGCGCTTGCGATGGGCGTTGCCCACGCCAAATATCGTCAGTTCAAAAGTGCGAAGAAAATGTTCGAAGTACTGGCGCAGGTGCGGCAAAAGGCGCAGCCGACCAATGGCAAGAGTGTATTCTTTGTAGATAGACGTCACACCGATCGTTAATACATCGACGTTCCAGTCTGACATCTCTCAGGGATAATTGTCCCCATACGGTGGTCGGGTAGCGGTTCTTACTATAACAAAATAAAAAGGAGAACAGTATGCTCTCTACCGAATTTGGCAATACAGGTGCAAGGGTGTCCCGCCTTGGATTTGGCGGTATGCGTTTTGAAGCACCCGAAAAAACCGAAGAGATGGCTGCCGTTGTGAAACATGCCTTTGATGCGGGTATCACCTATTTTGATACTGCGCCCGCTTACTGTGATGATAAGAGCGAAATTATTTTTGGGACGGCCATCCAGGAAATAAAAAAGACAGGGCGTCCTTTTTATGTTTCCAGTAAAACGATGGAGGCGACTCCGGATGGTGTCCGGCGTCACTGTGAACGTTCTTTGGAGCGGCTTCATTTAGATGCTATTGATTTCTATCATGTATGGTGTCTTGTTCAGCCTGAAGATTTGTCCAAGCGTAAAGCGCAAGGAATTTTAAAGGTATTTCGTGATCTTAAGGAAGAGGGGCTTGTACGGCATATCAGTGTTTCCACACATCTTGAGCATGGGCATATTGAAGCAATGCTGGATGAAGGGGAAGGTCTTTTCGAAAGTATGCTGCTTGGACTTAATATTCAAAATTATCATTTGCGTTATGCAGGTGTTCAGGCAGCAGCAAAACGGGGGATGGGCGTGGTAACTATGAATACGCTGGGTGGCGGTATTTTGATGGATTACCCCGATCGATACCGGCAGATCATACAGCCGGGCGATGCGTCCATTTTGGAAACAGCTCTTCGTTTTAATCTTTCGTTACCCGGTATAGCGGTGGCACTTGTGGGGTTCAGAAACAGTAAAGATGTGGATGAGGCGGTTGAGGTAGTTAATCGCTTCAAAGCATTAAGTGCTTCGGAGATTAGTGCAGCAAGCGATCAGTTGCGCTCTTTGTATCAGGAGTTTTGTACCCAGTGCGGTTATTGTAGTGATTGTCCCCAGGACATTCCTGTGGTACGTCTTATGGAAGCCTATAATCGCGGCATGATCAAAGGGGTGGACATAGCCCTCGAGCACATGCATTATCATTGGAACTCTACAGATGTTCCTGCATTGCTGGCTGCATGTACACAATGCCGTGCCTGTGAAGAGGAATGCACACAGCAATTGCCCATATTAGCGCGATTTGAAGAAATGAAAAATGCGTATGCGGCGCGGGAAAATAAAAAGTCGCTGAAGGGATAAACGAGAGTTTAGCGATCTTGTTCTTTCTTTGAAGTGAACACCTCCTGCAACGCAAAGAATGCCGGTTTGGGATTGCAGAGAAAATCAATGACCGAGTTGTTCGCTGGACAGGGGAAGCAGTCATGCCCCATCCAGATAATGAATCCACCGCATTTTGGAAAACGTTCTTTACATATTTTTGCGGCAAAACCATAGGCTTCGGCTTGTTGTTTTTGTGTCTCCTTCACATAAGCTGCTATTCCGACTTTAGGGTCGCTTATCCCTTCCATCTCTTTTCGACAAAGATCCCATTGTGTCCACCAGGCAGAGGTGTGTATCCAGTAGCGTCCCTCCACAGGCCATACAAGATCAGCGTCTGCATATTTTTCAATACAATCCTGAGACGCGGCGCCGGGCATACCGGCTTCCGAGCGGAAGAGCGAATCATCGTTCGCCCAATGAGTCCGCCATTTTTTAAGACGTTCATCGAAGGTATCCCCTTCAAATCCACCCAACCCCCAGGGACCATGAACATCATGATGAAGTCCCTTGCCGTAGTATTTGGAGTCTGCGCAGAAGCGGGGACCTGTCGGTGATGTTGCAATAAAACGGCGGCTAGGGTCGCATTCGGCAAGGGTGTTACGCATTGCTGTTATGCAGGGATGATTTTCGCTAATAGGAATGACACCGGCCTTTTCCTTTACACCATCCCAGGTTAATTCATTACCGCCGCTCCAAAGTAATAGGGATACATGGTGTGCCCGGCGCTGCACATAGCTGCAGGTAATATGTGTCAGCATCGCAATTGCTTCGGGATCATCGGGCGGGTAGTTTTCTATGCCGGAAGAGGACAGCGGTAATTCCTGCCAGACCAGTATCCCTGCACGATCGCACAGATCATAAAAGTCTTCTTTCTCAAGTATGGCACCGCCCCACACGCGCAGTATGTTGGTTCCCATATCCCGATAAAGAGAGAGCAGGCGTTCATAGGCATCCCGTGTTGTGTCATGATAGACCGCTTTTGGCGGTACCCAATTCGCCCCTTGCAAAAAGATGGGAACGCCATTGATAACACATATCCAGGGTTCGGCATCAGCGGGAGCATCTTCACAAGGCTGCCATTCGGTGCGGCGAAATCCGAGGGTACGTATTTTGCTCCACAGTATATTACCCGCTGCATCCAGTGCCTGGAGATGTACGGAGTACAGTCGTTGCGCTCCTGCGCCGTTTGGCCACCAGGGTTCCACCTCGCACGGGTCTGTTTTCAGTGAGACGGTTTCGCTTGCTGCTGTCTGGGTTGTCGAAGCGAGAATCTTTTCTTTATCCCGCAGTTCCAGTTGAAATGTTTTTATTTTTGGGGAAGCATTAGAATGCAATTTGGCTGAAACTTCTCCAGTGGCATTGTCCGAAGCGAGGGTGCCGTGAAGGCTGAGGATCGTACAGTCAACATCGCTATCGGTGAGGAGGGTGAGGGGTTCCCACGGTCCTACCGGTACGATACGTGGACACCAGTCCCAACTGTAATTATAGCGGGGTTTGAAATAGCGGGACTGTGATGTATATCCCATTTGCCCTTGTTCACGGGGCGGTTCTTCAAAGATGATACTGAGCAGATGTTCCTTACCATCATTGAGTTGTTCACTGAGATCGAAGCGGTGGGGGATGAGCGCGCCTTCAAACCGGTGAATTTCGACACAATCCACCAGTATCCACCCGGAGTAATCCAATCCGGGTGCGTCAAGAGTAATGGAGAAATTTTCAGAAAACATTTGCGCAGGGAGGGTTGCTGAATAATCCCAGTGGCGGTTTTCGATCCATTCACATGATAAAGAATTTAGACCGACATTCCAGTCTTGGATAAGTCCTGCTTCAAATAAAAGTTGTTGTACCGATGCTGGAATATGTGCAGGTATAGGTCCCGTATCTGCGGTTATGGTCTCCTGGTTCTCAGGTTTCTTTTCCACTCGCCAGGAAAAAGGACGCCAGCCCAGCAGGGTCCACTTCAATTGTGAAAGGTTGAATTGTGCCATAATAGAGATTCC
>JAGLCZ010000263.1 GCA_023145975.1 Candidatus Hydrogenedentota bacterium
AGCCCAAACCGAAGGACCCGCGTTTATCTATCGTACGTTTTGATACGCTGGACGGTACCCCATTATCCATAATGGTTAATTTCGGAGCCCACCCTACCATTGAAAGTATCTTCGACTTTCATTGGACATCAGAGTGGCCGGGTCACATGGAGATGTCAGTGGAACGCGCCCTGGGCGGTCAATGTTTTTTTATGCAGGGTGCGGCGGGTGACATGTCGCCTAATACAAACGATACCCGTCGCGGTATTGACGGCTTTGGTAAGGCCGTAGGCGCAAAGGTGATTAAGATGGCGCAGTCTATTGAAACTGTGATTCCTGCAGCTCCTTCACTGAAAGGAATTACCGAAAACTTTACGGGTCAGTCCCGTTTGGATTTTACCGACAAGATGATTGTCGGTGCATTAAAACAGGGCTTCTTTCCGGAAATGCTGGCGTTGACTATTGAGGTGCCGGACAATCAGGTGACGGTGCGTATGGATACATTGCTTATCAACAATGAACTTGCTGTTGTAGGTGCTTCCGGCGAGCTGTTCTCTGAAATTTCCAATCGCATCAAAGCGCAGTCTGCAGCACCGTATACCCTGGTCTTCGGCTGTTGTAACGGTCATTCCATGTATGTACCCACCCGTGAAGGGGTTGAGCAGGGTGGGTATGGTGCAGAACCTTTGGTAGCCTGGGTACCTGTTGGAACTGGAGAGAAGATGACTGCGAAAGCGATAGCGAATATTACAAGTTTAGTCAACTGAGGCACTGCTTATATCCAGTATACGAAAAGGAATTGTGATATGTTGAAGATTGCTTTTATCAGCCCGGTACTATTGCTGTTGTTAAGTATTTTGACCGCAGGGGGGGCGTATGGAGAAGCGGTTCCTTTAGAGACACCGTGGAAAGCCGGTGTTGCTCGCGTTGATATAACGCCGCAGAAACCACTTTGGCTTGCGGGGTATGCGTCGCGTGATCACGCTGCAGAAGGAACGCTGCATTCACTGTGGGCAAAAGCACTTACCCTTGAAGATGCATCGGGTAACTGTGCTGTACTTATAACCAGTGACGTTCTGGGTTTTCCCAAAGGCATATCTGATCGGATTTGCGATCGGATTGCAGTAACCTATGGGTTTACACGTTCCCAAATTATATTGAATGCATCACATACACACAGCGCTCCTGTCATCGATAATTCATTGCGGTGTATTTATACGTATGATGATGCAGAAGAAGAGAAATTGATGCACTATGCGACTGTGCTCGAAGATTCTATTGTTGCATTGGTTGGTGCTGCCCGTGAGAATCTTCACCCTGCCGCTATTTTTTCAAAAAATGGAATTGCACGAATTGCTGTAAATCGACGCAATAATACCGAACGGGAATTGCTTTCAACCAGCACACTGGCAGGTCCCTATGATCATGCCGTACCCACTTTAAAAATTATACATGCTGATGGTACCCTTGCTGCTGTCGTATTTGGTTATGCGTGTCACCCCACTGTACTGAGCGGATATAGCTGGTGCGGAGATTATCCCGGGTTTGCGCAAATTGCGCTTGAAGAAAATCATCCGGGTGCAACGGCTTTGTTTTTTGCCGGATGCGGTGCCGATCAAAATCCATTACCCCGCCGCACCATTGCACTGGCACAGCAATATGGTCAGACCCTGGCGGCATCTGTTGACCGTGTACTGAGTGAGGCTATGCGCCCGCTGGCGGCACAGTTGTCAACAGCGTATGCGGAGATAGCACTGGAACTTGAAGAGGCACCTGATGCAGCCACACTGCGTGAGCGTGTTGCAAATACAAGCGGGTATGCACATCAATGTAATCAAGCGTTGCTGGACAGGATTGACGGGGGAGAAACATTGCCCGGCTCCTACCCGTATCCGCTGCAGCTGTGGCAGATGGGTGAGCAGACTCTTGTGACATTAGGCGGTGAAGTTACCATTCCCTATGCCATCGGTATTAAGGAACGTCTCGGTCAAGATACCTTTGTTATGGGCTATTCCAACGATCTCATGGCGTATATTCCCTCGGAACAGATATTGGAAGAAGGCGGGTATGAAGGAGATACTTCTCAACTCATTTATGGCATGCCCAATAAGTGGAAACCCGGTCTGGAAGCGCAAATTCTTGATGCGGTAGAAGCGTTACATAAGACACTTCGGTAGCAGCTATTCCTTCAAACCTGTTAACGCGATACCTTCGATGATATACCGCTGGAAAAACAGAAATGCCAGTAGTGCAGGTGCTGTGGCAAGGCATGCTGCGGCAAGGGTAATGCCGTATTCCGCATAATAGGAAGTCTGGAATAGAGCGATTCCTACGGGCAGGGTGTATTTATCCACATTATCCAAAAATACCAGGGGTCCCATAAAATCGTTCCACGAACCCATAAATGTGAAGATGGCGAGTGTGGCAAGGGCGGGTTTGGCAATGGGAACAATGATTCGTACCAGGATACCCAGGCGGGTGCAGCCGTCAATGGCAGCCGCATCTTCGAGGTCAGCGGGAATACCGAGGAAGAATTGGCGTAGCAGAAATACGCCGAATACCCCTGCTCCTGCCGGCACAATAAGTGCAAGAGAAGTGTCGAGCCATCCCAATCTGTTCAGAATAAGATACATAGGTACGAGCATGATTTGACCGGGTACCATCAGCATGGCAACAATGAGGGCAAACACATATTTTGCCCCGGGCAGCTGTAACCGCGCCAATGAATATGCTGCCAGCGTATCTACCACCAGAACAAGCAGTGTTACCGACAGGCTGATAAATACGCTGTTGAACAGCCATCGCAATAACGGTATTTCCTCGGGGTTTTGTAAGATATC
>JAGLCZ010000264.1 GCA_023145975.1 Candidatus Hydrogenedentota bacterium
AGCACTTGCAGCATATCGATGATATTGTCCTGTATTTTTTTTGCTGCATGTATTTCAAGGTAGCTGGAGCGGGCACGCCAGGTTTCATATCCGCCGAGGGCATGTTGTTCTGCTGTGGGTAAATATCCATTATATCCATTAGCAAGTGCAATCGGGAAAGCATGGGGGAAGGGGCTTTCCTTCTTGAGGTATAGTCCTGTTTCGACAAATATTTCACAGGGGATGGCGGCAATGGCGATATCACCAATCCGCAATACCTGCAGGGGAACGGAAACCTGTTCTGGATAGTGTTTTAATAATAATGTCTCGCGGGCGAACACCTCTTCCGTGCTTTTCATGATTTCACTGGAAGCAGCATCTACAATACTTTGGGCACGGAGGAGTTCTGTTTTTTGGGGACGGCGTGTTCCCAACATCAGATCACGTGTCGCTGCCGCAAGGGGCAGCCAGTCCGAAAATGTCAGGGTCTGATAGACGCGGTATACTTCTTGTGCTGCTTTATCGGCTACCGCATTCATTTGCTCATAAGGATCAGCAGCGCTTCCCGGTTTGCTGAAATCAATGTTATTGATATTGGCACTTGCCCCATTGGACAGCATTGCCAGGAACGGTGTTTCATCGGGCGCGGCACGAAGTAATTGAGTCAGCGAAGCTGCAAAACATCCGAAGTAATCTGCAGACATTGCCCCTGCGTCTGTACCGCCTACATAGTGCAGGGCGTAGTTTGCCAGAATAGCAAGAGGTTTTCCGTTTTTGTGACGCACTGCGATGAAGGGGATCTCAGGATCGATGGATCCTGCCGATTCGATAAGGTCTTCGCTTGCCCGGGGCGGATTCATGCGAACCCGGTCGGTCGTTTTTCCAAAGGGGTCGGCAGGTAGGGTGCCCGGTTTCATGAACCAGCGACGATTGAATACCTCGTCAGATACGACACCGGACCCCCATGCTATTTGGGCAGGCACCCTGCATTTATACGCTTCACATACGCCTTCTACCAGGGCAGCCTTTACTAATTCGGCATAACCGGGTACAGGGTCGGATTGGAATATGGAAACTGAGGAGGGGGCTGTATGAGTGTGTGTGGCTGCCATCAGCATATTTGACAACGGGATGCCCAGGGTATGGTGAATTACTTTTTTTGCTGCGTCAAACAGGTCCCGGGGAACCATACAGCTGTCCACCATAACCAGTACCAGTTGTGTCGTGCTGTCATCCAGCACAAGGCATCGGACTTGCAGGGGATCATGCACGTGGGTGGCTTGGCGATCCCGGAAATGCCCTGCCAGCGAAAC
>JAGLCZ010000265.1 GCA_023145975.1 Candidatus Hydrogenedentota bacterium
AGGAAATCCACCATCTGCTGCGCTACATCCAACGCCACGGTCATCTGCGCCTCCCCCGTTGAAGCGGCAAGATGGGGCGTTGTAATGACGTTATCCAAATCTATAAAAGGATTATTCTCAAAAGGCTCCGTGGTATATACATCGAGCGCAGCCCCTGCAATAGTTTTATTGCGCAACGCTTCCGCTAAATCCTGCTCATTAACGATGCCGCCCCGTGCAGTATTAATAATACGACAGTTCGGTTTCATTTTCTTAAAGGTTTCCGCCGAGATCATATTATTGGTCTTTTCCGATTTGGGCGCGTGAATAGAAATAAAATCGGCCTGTGCAATCAATTCTTCAAAACTGACCAATTCAACACCAAGGCTTTCCGCCTTCAATGCACTCAAAATAGGGTCGTACGCGAGTACACGCATCTCAAATGCTTTTGCGCGTTTTGCCAATGCCCCGCCGATACGCCCCACGCCTACAATGCCCAAAGTTTTGCCGCATACCTCTGTACCCATGAATTTCTTACGATCCCAGCGCCCTTCCTGCATCGAAATATATGCTTGCGGCACATTGCGGCACAGGGAAAGCATCAGAGTAAACGCATGTTCACAGGTAGAAATGGTATTGCCGCCGGGAGCATTCATCACCACAATACCTTTTTTCGTAGCAACCGGCTTATCAATATTATCCGTGCCGACCCCTGCACGTCCGATTACTTTTAACCGCGTTGCATCTGCCAACGCTTCGGCAGTCACTTTGGTGGCACTACGGACAACCAGTCCATCATACTCGTTGATAACGGCAGCCAGTTCATCCGGCTTCTGCGGCGGTTTCACATCTACTTCTATACCCGCCTTGCGAAATAATTCTACGCCTTCCTCACTCAATCCATCCAATATAAGTACCTTCGGCATAACAGCTATCTCCGTTGTTGTAAAAACATATCTCTGATAACAGGAAGGGGGAATGTGCCGCCATGGTTACACTTGCTTCAACACCTAAGCTAAAATCTATACAATG
>JAGLCZ010000266.1 GCA_023145975.1 Candidatus Hydrogenedentota bacterium
GGAGGAACAATAATGCTACAGACTGACTACAGACCGCAATCTTTCGCTAACTTTGTAGGGAACGAACCGATAATGAAAGGGCTACAAGAGGCGCTTGCCAGAGAAGATTTTCCACGAGTCTTTTTGTTTACCGGCATGGCGGGAAGCGGGAAAACAACAGGTGCCTTTCTTTTGAAGAACTATTTTGGTTGTTCTGATATGGACACTATGTATTATAATAGTGCCAACACCAGAGGCATTGATACTATTCGAGAGATTACAGTTAACTCCCAACTGTCGCCAATTAATAGTAAAGTGCGGCTGTACATCCTTGATGAAATCCACGGAGTTTCCGGGGCTGCTGCTGAGAGTTTGCTTCTTCTCTTGGAAAACCCACCCGCAAGGACTATCTTTGCCCTCTGCACGTCTGAGCCTGACAAAATAAAGCTATCCATTAAACGGCGTTGTTTTCAAGTCAATCTGAAACCACTTGAAACCAAAGACATTGTTACTATTCTTAACAATATTCTTATAGCGGAAGAGATTGATGATATGCCGAAGAAAGTCCTGTTGCGCATTGCTGAGTACTGTCAGGGGTCAGCAGGTATGGCAGTGAGTTTGCTGGACTCCGTTATTGACATACTCGACGAAGAGCAGCAACTTATTATTTTGGACGGTATGCGGGGTGTGACCGATACCGAAGGGATTGATATTTGTCGCGCACTAATGACACGCAATTGGAAAACACTCCAACCACTACTCACTGCATATAATGGGGAAGCCGAAAGTATGCGATACTTGGTACTCTCCTACTTCTCAAAAATCCTGCTTTCTAAGAACACAAAGAACCATCCACTCGCGCTGTCGATCATTGAATTATTTGGAGAGTCGTGGATGTATTCACGTAAGGCGGGGCTGATTGCAAGCTGTTATCTGGCTTGTAAATAAAAGATGTTGTTGCAAAAAATAACTTGTAATTACTGTGCGGTTATGTTATAATATTCAGACCAAATAAAAACAGCTTTACCGCGCCACAACCATTAGATATGGAGGATTGCATGAGTTCCCTACCCGATCGTCTTACTGATACATTAACCCCTGATGCGCTGATTGCGGCTGTCGAAGCAGAGAGCATGGCTGACGGCAATGACCCGTTGGACATCCTTTCTCTTGACGACAACTGGCTACGTTTACCACAGGTCTCTTTTAAGTGGCACCGTCTCTCCAATATGGCGGCACACTGCATTCGTGTCCATGAGGCAAAACTCAAAGATGCGCTGGCTTCCACGTACCTTGAAATCAGAGAAGAGTATATTGCTAGTGGGGGCAAATGCACAGAAGCACTGCTGGCAAACGAAGTTGCCGCCACAGAGACAATTATCAAACTGAAAGAAGACCTGCTGTACCTGCAATACATTGGCACCTTGTTAG
This sequence comes from Candidatus Hydrogenedentota bacterium, assembly GCA_023145975.1. Classification (GTDB taxonomy): domain Bacteria; phylum Hydrogenedentota; class Hydrogenedentia; order Hydrogenedentales; family CAITNO01; genus SLFT01. The sequence goes on from JAGLCZ010000266.1 coordinate 1,411, forward strand.
TCTCGAAAACAAAGTCAATGGACGATACCCGTAGGGCTTTAGAAGGGTTAACCAGTTTGCACACAACGCATTACTTTTCCAACACAGACGACAATCCAATTATGAAAGAAGTTACCGCACACCATGTGCAAGAAACTGCCGCTACTACTTTGGCGGCAAATAAACGGTTACGCAGAGTGCGAACCAAATATGAGGAGAATACGAATGAGTAGTTTTCGGAAACGTGCCAGAGCCAAAAGAGCTGACCTTGAAAAAAGAGTGCGGGAAAGTATCGCCGCCGCCAGTGGTTTCCCGTCAGTTATTGATTTGGAAAAAGGAACCAAACTGGGAGGCCGTCCTATTAAAATGTGGGCACCGAAAGAAGGGCACCATACTATTGATATTCTCCCTTTCTTTGCCGGGAAGCATCACGAGAAAGCCGAAGGGGAATTTGTCCACCATCGTGACTTTCATGCACATTACAATATCGGGCCAACAGAGGAACCATACATCTGTAACGCCAAGACCAAGATCAATGGGAAGCCTGTGGGGCCGTGTCCGGTCTGTGAGTATTTGTCGAAACATGACATTAAAAATACTGACGAGGTTTTGTGGAACAAAATTCGCCCGCGTCACCGGTGTCTGTACTTTGTATGGGTACACGATACGAATGCCGAAGAGGAAGCCGGTGCGCAGATTCTTGATATCGCACATTGGTTTATGGAGCAAAAGCTCACTGAAATTGCGTCTAACCCGCGTACTGGTGGGGTTGTTGTCTTTCAAGACCTTGATAAAGGCAAGTCGATTATGTTTCAGAAATCGGGTGCCGGTATCAGTACGAAGGTCGTGGGGCATCGTTTTGATGATCGCCCAGAACCCATCCCGGAAGAAATGGACGACCAGATTTTCCCTCTCGATGAAGTGCTGAAATTTGATACTAGTTACAAAGATTTGCGAGAGTTATTCTTTCAGGGGATTGTCGAAGAAGAAGAAGGTGAGGAAGAGTTGGAAGAGTTGGAAGATATTCCTTACGGGTCTGAGGATGAAGATGAGCCTCCGTTTGAAGACGAAGAAGAACCCGAAGAAGAGGACGAACCTCCATTTGAAGATGAAGAAGAACCCGAAGAGGAACCGGAGCCTGCTCCCAAAAAACGCCGGAAAAAGCGACCCGTAGCGGAAGACCCAGCTCCGGCCCCACCATCCAAACGCCCTGCTCGTAGGAGTCGTCGTACATGAGTGACACAAGTAAATTGCGTCGTCGCGCTCAGAACGCATTGAAGGATGGGACTCCCCCTCCTTCAATAGAGTCGGCGAATAAAGGTAATCTTGATAAGATGGTCACAACAGGGAGCACCCTGCTCGACCTTGCCATTTCTGGTGAGGTTTCCGAGCGGGGTGGTGTCCCGTCTGGCGTGCTTGTTGAGGTTTTTGGGGCTTCTGGTTCTGGGAAGAGTGCGTTAGTTTCTGAAATGGCTGGACATGCCATTAATAATGGTGGTACTGCTGCCATACTTGACCCCGAAGGACGGCTTGACCATGAGCACGCTAAAATCTACGGATTAGATATGACCAAAGTAGATTACAGTATGCCAGATACAGTTACAGACATATTTGAATACATGGATAAGTGGGAACCTGCCACCGAAGAAGCTACAAATCTGATAATGGTTGACTCCCTTGCTGCGCTTTCTACCAATATGGAAATGAAAGAGAATGACGCAATGGGGATGCGACGAGCGAAAGAGTTCTCCGAAGGGTTACGCAAACTGTGCCGCAGGATTAAGAAGAATGATTGGATTGTTGCCTGTACAAATCAGGTGCGGGTCAACGTGAAGACCGGAGGAGTATCTACTCCGGGAGGCTTAGGCGTTGGCTTCTACTCCAGTATTCGTATCAAGATTGCCCCTGCGTACAAAAATGGCAAGTTAAAAAAAGTTGTCACTGTAAATGGAACAAAACAAGAAAAAATCTACGGGGTCAAATCAGAATGTACCATTGTTAAAAGTTCAGTGGATGCCCCTTTTCGTGTTGCTCCTATTTTTCTTGTATTCGATTACGGTATCGACAATCTCCGTGCGAATCTATTGTACCTCCAAGAGAACGGAGCGGACGGTATTTTTTCTTTCAAAGACTTTTCCTGCAAGACCATCAACAAAGCTATTGAGTACGCCGAAGAACACGAATTAGAAACTGATATTGAAAATCGTGTGATTACTTTGTGGCGTGAAATTCAACGGGAACTTGCAACTCCCCGCAAACGTAAAAAAGGACGCATTGAATGAGCGACAAACAAGCAATACACCCCGCAGTGATTATGGCAATGATGTCTATTACCCAAATGCTTTCCCACGCCCTGCTGGATAATAAAGAAAGCACTGAAATTATCAACATTTATAACAGCCTCCCTCCACAGGCAATCAGAGAGGCGACACACGACCTCCTTGCCCCTACGGTTGCGGACGAGGGGCTGGACGAAGCAATACTACACACTGTTCGTGTCTTAGGGGTTACTGCATCTGTGCATGATATGTTCATTGAAGAAGCTAAACATATCCATGAAAAACACGGTGCGTTGTTGGAAAACTTCAAACGACTGCTTAGTGAACAAGTGGCACAAAAAACCGAACCGGCAAA
>JAGLCZ010000267.1 GCA_023145975.1 Candidatus Hydrogenedentota bacterium
ATTTCCGGCCGTTACACACTATATTTTTGGGCGTTTTGCTGCCGTGTTCTTATCTATTACCCGTGCGATGCAATTGAAATTTGTAATCAGATTGTTGCTCGGTTACAATTTAGAGGAGCATTGGTTGTTGTTACCGTTTTTCTGATTGCTTCTTCCAATGTTCGTATGCAGGAAAGTTTACGTCAGACTGAACATTGAGGATAGGCACATGAATTTTTATGATACCTTCAAAAATCCCGGGGCACCTTATCGCGGTAAACCTTTTTGGTCGTGGAACGGTGAACTGCACCCGGATGAACTCCGGCGACAAGTACGCATTTTCAAACGTATGGGCATGGGTGGAGCTTTTCTCCATTCACGGGTTGGTTTAGCCACGGAGTACCTGGGGGATGCCTGGTTTGATGCTATACGCGCTTCCGTGGACGAATGCCGTATGGAGGGCATGGAAGCCTGGCTCTATGATGAGGACTGCTGGCCGTCGGGATATGCGGGGGGTAAAGTAACGCAGGATCCGGAACATCGGATGCGCTTTCTTGTCATGGAAGTGGTACCTGCGAAGGGATTTTCGTATGATGAGGAAGGGGAGTACCCCGTTTATGAAGCGGACGTAAAGGATGACAATGCATCCAACATGCGCTGGCTGCATCCCGGGGAGCGTCCCACTGCATCGCATGTACTGTTGTTTCATGAGGAGCTTCAGGCATGCACCCCGTATTACAATGGATCCACCTACCTCGACACGCTTTCAGAAGAAGCAGTGGCGGCATTTATTGAAACGACGCACGAGCATTATAGACGTGAAATAGGTGAGGATTTCGGTGCCGTGGTACCGGGGATTTTCACAGACGAACCAAATTTTTGTGCGATCCTTGGGAAGCAGATTCCGCAGGGGCGTAAGGGGATTCCTTATAGCTACGTGCCGTGGACCCCGAAGTTGACCGTTGTTTTTGAGGAGATGTTTAATTATTCGATACGCAGTCATTTGCCGGAATTAATGTTGAAGGTAGACGGCGTGAGTGTATCCCGTGCACGCTTGGATTTCCGGAATTGCCTGACTCACCTGTTTACAAAGAATTTCTTTAAGCAGATTTTTGACTGGTGCGAACAGTACAACATGAAGTTGACCGGGCATGTGCTGCTGGAAGACAGCCTTCATTTGCAAACCCTTGTCGTGGGCAGTGCCATGCGCTCCTATGAGTACATGCAGCTGCCGGGCATAGATTTGTTGAGCCAATATGCGTATGATTACGACACGCCCAAGCAGTGCCAGAGTGTGGCAAACCAGATGGGACGCCCCTGGGTGCTGTCAGAAATGTATGGGTGTACCGGTTGGGACTT
>JAGLCZ010000268.1 GCA_023145975.1 Candidatus Hydrogenedentota bacterium
ATTGCAGATTTGGCAGGAGCGGAGAGTATTCAATCATCGCATTTGGCAGAGGCGTTGCAGTATAGACCGAAGGGGATGATGGTGTAAGTAAAATTCTGTTTAGAAAGTAAAACACTCCTCGTGAATGCGGGGAGTATTTTGCTTAAGGTGGTGCGAGTTCTTGCTTTAGTTTGATTAATCTAGCCCGAATCGCGTAAGATCAACGCGGGTTGAATAGTTTGTTCTCTAGCAATATCCTCGTCATTATTAATTAAAGTAATCAGCGTTTGCATAGCTTGGTGTCCTAATTCACGCTTGTCGGTTCTTAATGTACTTAGCGAGGGTTTCATTAAGGCGGCAAGAGGAATATCATCAAAGCCTATAACAGAAATATCATCTGGGATACTGTACTCTAGCTCTTCACAGGCTTGGTAAATTCCAAATGCTACGAGATCATTGAATGCCAATATGGCGGTTACGTCATTTCGTTTTGATAGCAAATCTTTTGTAGCTTGATAGCCGCCATTGGTATTTGGGGAAGATGATACGACTAAAGATTCTTCAATGGGGAGATTGTTATTCTCTAAACCTTGTAGATAGCCATTCATTCTACGTTGACTACTGGTTGATTCTTCTGGTCCGGCAAATAATCCAATTTTTGTGTGTCCGAGAGCAACAAGATGAGAAATTGCTTGTTGAGTGCCAAAAGAGTCATCCACATTGATGGTAGCTGAGTTTTCAACTAACAGATCAAGGTCTCGGTTAATTAATACAGTGTAGGGAAAGTCTTCGATATATTTGTTTAAATCCTCACAGGAAAGACGAGAACTGCACAGGATGGCACCATCCACCTGTTTTTCTAATAGAGAGTTTAAAGCTGCTTTTTCCCTGTCAATATTTTCATCTGTGTTTACTAAGAAAACGTTATAACCAGATAAATAAGCTAAATCTTCTGCCCCACGGGTAATCTGAGAAAAAAACGGATTTGCAACATCAGGTATCACAAGACCAATCGTGGATGAGCGATTTGTTGCCAAAGCCCGAGCCACACCAGAAGGGCGGTAGCCTATACGCTCTGCGATCTCAAGGATTTTTTGACGGGTCTCCTGACTAATGCCTTTTTTGTTATTCATTGCCCGCGAAACAGTCATCATAGAGACATTTGCTTCTTTGGCAACATTAGCGATAGTTATTCTTTTGGTCATGGTTTGAGTTTGCCTGAGAATTATTATTGACAAGGATATATTTTTTTGCTACCATACGTTAGCGTTAACGTAAATCCTATAGTTTTTTATTTGTTTTGTCAAGTCTGCCTTTAGACAAAAATTGGGCGGTCCCTTTGCGGGAAATTACCCCAAGATAATTCAAGGAGAAATAGAATGCCTGAAGCTATAATATCCAATCCTGCAAAAGAAGAATTCGAAAAAACACAGGGTCGCTGGCGGGGGCTACTTGCAATGGCATTTTCTTTTGTTATTGACAACACAGAAGGAGGCTTAATCAACGGTCTTTTTCCCGTCATTAGAGATGCTCTAGGGTTGAATCTCGGCGCATTAGGAATTTTCTCAAGCATCAGCAAATTTGCCCGCATGATTTTTGGTCCCATCTGGGCAATGGTGGCAGATAAATATGGTCGGAAAAAGATTTTAGTCTTTATTACAGGCGTTTGGGGAATTTGGACAGCTTTGGCAGGGCTTGCTCAAAATCAAATGCAATTGTATATCTTATATACAATTGGTGTTATTGGCACAGTAGCCAGCGAACCAATTGCCAACGGGATTATTGTTGATCTTTTTTCTTCAGAAGAACGTGGAAAAGCATACGGTTCACTGCGTTCGATTACTGGATTACTTAGCGTTATCATGATCCCGGTGATGGGGCAGCTTGCCAATATCGAAGATGGGTGGCGTTATGGCATGTATATCATGGGCGGGATGAGTATCTTAAGTGGTGTCTTGATCTGGATTTTTCTCAAGGAACCTGAACGCCGTACTTCAAAAGCTGACGTGGAAAGTGGTGTTGATTGGAAAAAAGCCATTGCACTGATGAAAATCCCCACTGTCCGCCTCTTGGCTGGCATGTTGATCTTTGTCACAAGCCTCGTGCTATTCTCTTTCATGGTCACATTCATGGTGGATGTACGTGGTTTTACCACGGCTGATGCCAATATCGTTTTTGCCGCCTTTGGACTTGGGGCAATGATCAGTGCTTTGCTTGGTGGCTTGCTCGGCGATTGGTTTGAACGCAAAAATCCGGATAAAGGTCGCATTATGCTGATGCAGATTTACCTGATTGTATTTTCCCTGTTCACTTACCTTGCCACACAAATTGCCTGGAGCACTACTGGTTTTTATGTGATCTGGTTTTTAACTGGGCTTGTTTTCTCAATTGGCTTCTCAGGCTGCGTACAACCTATGCTGTCCAATGTTGTGCCTCCAGAGATGGCGGGGACTGCCTTTGCTTTACTCTTTGCCCTGATCCAAGGCTTATTTTCTGCGCTATTATCGTTGGCGATGGGTTTTTTTGCCAACCGCTATGGCTTACAAGTTGTGATGTTCTGGATGATTACTGTCCCTTATGCACTTAATGCATTGTACTGGTTCTCATTCTACAAAACTTACCCCAAAGACGTTGCTGCTGTCAGAGAAATGATTACAGCAAAGGAGTAATATATGTTATATCCTATCCAAAATGATTACCGTAATAAATTAGATATTTCTGGCATTTGGGATTTTCAAACTGACCCAAATGAAATTGGTGCAGAGAAGGGCTGGTTCAACGAATTGCCTACGGCGCGCCCAATAGCAGTGCCGGGTAGCTGGAATGAGCAATATGAAGATATTTTCAATTATTTTGGTTTGAGCTGGTATGTTAAACGGACTTATGTCCCACAAAGCTGGAAAGGTGAAAAAGTTTATATTCGCGTTGGCTCGGCTAATTACTTTGGAACAGTATATGTTAACGGGACAAAGGTTGGCTCGCACGAGGGTGGTCATCTACCTTTTGAATTCCACATTAGCGATTTGATTCTGTGGGGTGAGGAAAACGTAATTGCCATCAGCGTGGAAAACCATCTTAAGCCTACGCGTGTGCCATCTGGAAATATGGATGGCGGTATGGATGCGGCGAGTATTATAGGAGGATATCCTTCTACCACTTTTGATTT
>JAGLCZ010000269.1 GCA_023145975.1 Candidatus Hydrogenedentota bacterium
CGTGATTCTACAAAATAAATTCGTCCGTCACCCAGAGTAATTGTACTGTTAATAATTGCACCCTTCTCGTAAGACCACAGGGGATCACCTGAATCTTTCTTATACGCGAACAGTTTATCACTGCAAATTTTGAAGGTTCCGGCGCCACTCGTCCCGTCGTACCAGGATGCCTTTCCCCAAAAATCAGTATACATGGCATTTCGCACTACAGAACTTCCATAGATAGTATTGTCCACTTGTGCCACGAAACCCCAGTCATAGCCTTTTTGCCTGTCTTTGGGAAGAGGGTATGTTTTGGCAAGTGTACCCGTTTGTGCCTCTACCTGCCAAAGGCAATTTTCAACTGCCGCATAGAGGAAGTCGTTGTCAGCGCACCAGTTGCTGGAATCCCGGGGAATATTGACCCTGCGCAATGCCGGTATCTCGGACAGCCAGAGCAGTGCACCGTTGTATGCATCCAGTGCGACCATACGATTCAATCCCTGATGAAACAAACGGCCGTTTACTGCAAGGGGGGCAGGCATGCGCGGATTTCTGTCAATACCAAAATCGGCTCCCGGACGGCCAAGCCATTGTATTTCAAGGTCTGTTACAGCACCAGCGCCGCCGAGTTCCTCACCGCTATTGGCAGAATTATCCACACCGCCGTATTGATGCGTCCAGCTTCCGCTTCCCGGTTGTGCAGCACGAACAATGTGAATCCAACCTTCATCGGTTATTTCTGAAGTGGTCGTTTTCGCAACTCCGACACTATCTTCAAGCCACGTTTGAAGTACTGAATCGTCAGCAGGATTTGTACCGCCCCCAATAAAAGCAACACCACCGGAAGGCCGCAGTAATCGCAAAACCTCTGCGCTGTTTCCAGGCGGCATACCCGTTTTGACCGCATCATCGGACACGATCAGATTGGCAAAACGACTGGTCAACGGAGTCATATCAAGGGATTCAACATGCCGGACCGTGATACGTGTACCATACAGCCCCGTGTCTTTCATGAGTGCGCGTACAGCGGTCACCTGCTCCTTTTTCTCATCGAGTCCCACGACAATCAGATTAGTTCGTTTGAGTAATTCGTAAGCCAATCGTCCCTCGCCCAATCCATAGACCACTGCATACCCCTGTTGTATCCCCGTTTCTGCCACAATACGATCTGCTGCGGCACTGTAAATATCAGTCAGGTTATCTTCTGGAAAAAGGGTCATTGCCGAATCAACAGCCGGAAGAGTGTAATTAAAGGTAGTGTCAAAAAAGTAGAAGCCGCTTTCACTTTCCATGCCGTTGATATTGGTGTGAAGCGCATACTGGTAAACGGTGTTAGGTTCAAGGTTTTTGAAGGTAAGTGTATGCCGGGTTTTCGGTGCACTATCCTCAACCTGATCAATTTGTTTTCCATTCAGAAACAAGCACACTACAGAAGCACTTGGTTTTTCTGTCTCCCAGCTTATTGCTGCCTTTCCCGGGGCATGATACTGAATCATGGGCCCCAACGATTGTCCCGCCGCCTTTTCAATAGAGGAACCATTCAGTTCGTTTTCAACCGCGTAAACAAGACAGGCCGTAAGAAAGAACATTACGACCCCGGCTTTAATATGCTGCATATTTCCCTGCTCCATTAATAATGTTGTTCTCTAGATAAAATTTAATGCCGTATTCGGAAGCAATTAAATGGGTACTTTATAGAAAGTCTAAAACAACCCTGAAAAAGACTTTGCTTATATCTCAAATAACATGGCTTTCATTTTACTTGAAAACACATACTGTATCAAGATTAAATTGACCATGCGATCATCGCAGCTTCAAACTCGAAGTGTACTCTTCTCTCGATTGAAGATATTGGAAGGAATGCTGCAGTCAGGGATTTATCTGTGGATTCTGTTCCAATTATAGTATCATCTCATGTGAACGACAGCGTTTTGTATCTGAACAGAAAATTTGTGGCGAATTTCAAGGAGAAATAGGATGCTTTTACTGCAAGCGGTTTTATTGTTCACAGTTTCGTTTTCAGACGTTAGCCAGTTTGGTGCACTTGGCGACGGCGTTACCCTGAATACAATTTCTATACAGGCTGCTATAGATGCCGCGGAAGCAGATGGCGGCGGGGAGGTAACTTTTCCGCCCGGTACATTTCTGACCGGTACCCTCTACCTGAAAAGCGATGTACACCTGCGTTTGTCACCGGGTACGGTGATTCTTGGAAGCAGCGACTTGGCTGACTATCCGTTGACGTACTGCAAATACCCCTCCTATTCAGATCAGTATACGTTACGTGCGTTGATCTGGGGTGAAGGTTTGACTAATATCTCCATTACGGGTTCCGGCGTCATAGACGGTCAGGGCGCTTTGTTTCACAGTAATGTTGCCACGCCGGAGGAGGTTGCCGTCGCCGCGCAGCCTTATGAACAAACAGGTAGGCATATCCCTCATGAAAGGTATCTTAACCGCCCGTACCTGATCCGTTTGATCAGTTGTCAGAAGGTGCATATTGAAGATTTGACCTTGCGTAATTCTGCCATGTGGATGCAGCACTATCTCGACTGCGATTACGTTACCTTGCGCGGACTCAACGTTTTCAATCACGCAGCCAGGAACAATGACATGATTGATATTGATGGTTGTCGGCATGTCTTTATCAGCGACTGTATCGGTGACACCGATGATGATGCACTCACTCTGAAAAGTACCGGTGCAAGAGCTACGGAACACGTGGTGATTTCTAATTGCATCCTCAGTTCCCATTGCAACGCAATTA
>JAGLCZ010000027.1 GCA_023145975.1 Candidatus Hydrogenedentota bacterium
GCGGGCGCTTTCGTATGCGGCGAAGAAACTGCGTTGATCCGGTCCATAGAAGGGGAACGCGGTCAGCCGCGAATACGCCCGCCGTTTCCGACCGACAGCGGTCTTTGGGGCAAGCCTACCGTCATCAATAATGTAGAAACTTTTGCCAATGTACCTGCCATACTGGTATATGGAAGTGACTGGTTCCGTTCCGTCGGGTCTGCAAACAGCGGCGGCACAAAGGTATTTGCCCTTGCGGGCAAGGTATGTCACACAGGACTGGTCGAAGCACCTATGGGCATGACTCTGCGCGAAGTGGTTTTCGATGTCGGCGGCGGTGTACCCGACGGAAAAGAGCTGAAAGCGGTACAGACAGGGGGTCCTGCAGGCGGTATGATCCCGGCTGACCTTATTGATACGCCCATCGACTTTGATACGTTGGGGAAGCTGGGTTCCATCATGGGCAGCGGCGGCATGATTGTGCTGGATGAAGACGACTGTATGGTTGACGTTGCCAAATTTTTCATGGCGTTTTGTCAGGACGAATCCTGCGGCAAATGCACGCCCTGTCGCGAAGGCACCAAGCGAATGCTCGAAATATTAGAGCGGATCACCGAAGGAAACGGTACGCTGGAAGACCTTGATAAACTTGAACGACTGGCGGCACTCGTACAAAAAACATCCTTGTGCGGTTTGGGGCGTGCGGCACCCAATCCGGTGTTGAGTACGTTACGTCGTTTCCGGAAGGAATACGAAGCGCATGTGGTGGATAAACGGTGTCCGGCACACAAGTGTAAAGCACTGCTTCGTTATGAAATCATTTCAGAAAAATGTGTAGGGTGCACCTTGTGTGCCCGTAACTGTCCCGAGAATTGCATCACCGGTGAACGTAAGAATCCCCATCTGATCGATCAGGGGGCATGTATAAAATGTGGACGTTGTTTTGATGTGTGCCGTTTTGAGGCAGTAAACAGGCTATAACGGGATATGCCTGCAGGTGCAGGCGACGACAGCATAAAGGTATAAATCAATGAGTTCAAAAAAAATGATAGGCCTGACAATAGACGGCAGCGAAGTGTCGGTGCCGGAAGGTACGACCATTATGGATGCGGCGGAGATGACCCTCGATATCCGCATTCCCCGATTGTGTTATCACCCTGACCTTAGTATGCAGGGATCTTGCCGTGTTTGTATTGTCGAAGTAAAGGGTGTTCCTTTTTATATGGCTTCCTGCACGGTGAAGGTAACGGAAGGTATGGAAGTGCGCACCAACAGTCCGGAAATTCGGCAGGCTCGGCGCGATATTGTGGAGCTGCTGCTGGACAATCATCCCCGGGCATGCCTGACCTGTGAACGGGATGGCAATTGCGAATTACAGAATGTTGCGTATGCTACGGGGGTACGTGAACGATATTTTGAGGGAGAACGTAAACGCTTTCCCATTGAAACGGATAGTGTCGCTATAAACAGAAATCAGGAGAAGTGTATTTTATGCGGGCGATGTGTGCGTACCTGTGCCGAAGTGCAGGGGGTGTATAACCTGAGTCAGCAGGGACGCGGCTTTATGACCGAAGTAGCACCGGCGCATAGCTGCAGTATGGACGATTCCGTATGTATCCAATGCGGTCAGTGCATCAATGCATGTCCTACGGCGGCAATTACGGAACACACCTTCACAGACGATATCTGGCGTGCCATGGCCGATCCAGAAAAGCATGTTGTGGTACAGACGGCACCGGCCATACGCGCCACCATCGGAGAAGGATTTGGTCTGCCGCCGGGAACGCCTTCCACGGGGAAGATGGTAACTGCGTTACGGCGTTTGGGCTTCGATCGTGTCTTTGATACGAACTTCACAGCTGATCTTACTATTATGGAAGAGGCAACTGAGTTATTGAGCCGAATTGAGCAGGGCGGACCCTTGCCCCTGCTGACCAGTTGTTCTCCGGGCTGGGTGAATTTCCTCGAGAAATTTTATCCGGAACTAATCCCCTACGCGTCGAGTTGTCGTTCGCCTATGTCCATGATGTCGTCGTTATTGAAAACCTGGTACGCTGAAGAGAACAATATAGATCCCAGGGATATTTTTGTCGTGGCTGTGATGCCCTGTACTGCGAAGAAATATGAATCCCGTCGTGCCGATTTTCTTGCTGAAGACGGCACCCCGGAGACAGACGCAGTGATTACAACCCGTGAGTTGATTTGGATGATTAAAAACTACGGGATTAATTTTGTCGGTTTGCCCGAGGGTACTTTTGATTCTCCTTTGGGTGAGTCTTCCGGTGCAGGCGATATTTTTGGAACCACGGGGGGGGTTATGGAGGCAGCGTTACGTATGGCTGTGGAAGCGATTACGGGTAAACCCCCGCAATCCCTTGAGTTTACAGATGTACGTGCTGTGGAAGGGTTACGGGAACGTGAGCTGAAAGTGAGTGATGATCTAACCTTGCGGCTTGGCGTTACCAACGGGCTTACCAACGCGAAGCAGCT
>JAGLCZ010000270.1 GCA_023145975.1 Candidatus Hydrogenedentota bacterium
TATAGTGTAAAAATATTTATGATAACTATTTTCATTACCTGAGCCGGCAATTTTTAATAAGATTACGTTTTAAAAGCGGTATACTATAGAATAGTATTATCCGAGATATTTTATAAACTGTGTTTTTCCATCATACTCCGTTAGTATCAAGTTATGCAATATAAAAAAATATCACTGACTTCGTTGTTCCTGCCCATCTTAATGGTGCTGGGATTAGTCTTGCGTATATACGGGATTCATGCCGAAAGTGCCTGGTGGGACGAGTACGCCAGTCTGACGTTTCTTGATGCGCCTACACTGGCGCAATTTCTGCAGCAGAACAGAACCCTTGATCCTGCCACCCTGCCCCTTTATTTTGTCCTTGAATATTTATGGGCCCATAGCATATCGTCTTCCCTTGCAGGGTTGCGGTTGTTGAGCGTGGGGATTGGTGTTGCCACAATTCCGTTGGTATATGCGCTGGGTGCGCGGTTGTTTGGTAAGCGTGCCGGATACACTGCAGCACTCCTGCTGGCGTTATCGCCCATACATATTCATCATTCTCAGGGTATACGCATGTATGGGCTGTTAGTTTTGCTGAGTGTTGCTTCCATGTGGTCCCTGCTCCGAATGGTTCAGAAAGGTAAGCGATCCGGTTGGTGGCTTCATGGTCTGTTCTCCCTGCTGTTGTACTGGACACACCCTTTTGCGCTGTTGGTTCCAGCGGCACAAGGCGGATGGCTGCTGCTGCATCGACGACTTTATCGCGCCATGCTGCCCGGTTGGATAATGATGCATGCTATGTTGGCACTGCCTGTTGTCGGCTATATTCTTTCCATCCGATTCTGGCCGCAGGAAACAACGGGAAGTTGGCTGGAAAAACCGGGGCTGGGCACTGTAATTGCAGATTTATTCTTTGACGATATTATTTCTTTTCATTGGCAATTACGCCTGGGTGATATCGGCATAAAACTGGGAGTGTTGCGCCAGTTGGGCGATCTGGCTTTTGCCTTTGTCATTATCGTCTGTCTTGCGTATGTAGTATTCGTGTGGGTACAAAAATCCGGCACGTCAACAAGCCGTAACATATCGCTTTTGCTTTGCTGGCTGATACTCCCGCCCCTGGCGCTGTTTTGCATTTCATTGCTGTGGCGTCCCTGTATATTTCCCCGGTATACGGCACATTGTTCCGTTGCCCTCTATCTTCTTGCGGGAGGCATGGTGCAGCAGCTGCGCAATCGTGAATGGCGTTGGTCCGTTTACTGGATACTGGGTTTCCTTATGCTGTTTCAGGGGATTGTTACCTTACCCGGCCCTCAACGTACCGATTGGCAGTCTGCCGCAAAACATATTTCCGAGAATGTACA
>JAGLCZ010000271.1 GCA_023145975.1 Candidatus Hydrogenedentota bacterium
CTTCCGGATTTGCAACCACTGCCGCTGTACAGGCCGGTGCAGCATTAGGACAGGAGGAGCAGTCAGGCTTCCCGGACAATTCTGCCAACAGGTTTGCCTTCGCTTTGTCCAAATCACTTACAACCAGATACAGTTCTGCTGCTGCTTCTGCTCCAATTGCGCTTACTGCTTCATCAACGGCTCCTTGCTTCGTCTCTAATATCTCCATATCAATGTCCATCAGTTCATGAGTGAGGCTCATCAGTTTTGAAGAGCTTTCGTTGGCTTTGATTGCTGCAAGTAATGCAATACTTATTTCTGCACGTTCTGTGTCCAAATCATCCAACACAGAACGATACTGCCTATATCCCTGTAATATTTCGACCATAACATAATCGCTCACATCTGCCTTTTCGGCTAAACGAAGCAACATTACCTGTTCCAGTACTGCGTCATTTGCCTGCGCGAACATTGTAAATACAAGCATCGCAATAAATACAGTCACAACCGTCTTCTTCATACATATCCCTTTCGTGTTGGTTAAAAAACGACACATATCCACTTTTGGATACACATCAACTCCTATTTTCATAAGACTTCTGATACTTCAAATAAGTTTCATAGTAACATAAAAAAAACGATATTCCTATACGAAAAATTATATAACGATATTCATATCAATAAGGTGCGCTTTTAACTGACGGCGTGCCAAAGGATATAACGCCTCCGGAGTATCATCGTAAGCCGCCAAAAGAATGGTTTCAACGGTATTGGCACCACTGGTAATTGCTTCACGAATACGCGCTTCGCGCATACGTCGGTGTACAATAGTCTTCCGGAACAATTCAGTACCTGAATCCGCCATCAAAGGTACACCATGCCCTGGAATCGTCATTTTCGGTACTAGCGTACTGAGTCGGTCAAGGCTGTTCAAATAAGCGCCCATATCTCCCCCACTTTCCGGATCTATTATGATTGTTCCCGGATTGGAAACCATGTCACCGCTTATTAATGTATCTGTTGTCTCCTCATAAAAAGCGAAATGTCCTGGATGATGCCCGGGGGTATATAGACAGCGAATACGCCACGGCGGCGCGCCGACGAGTTCGATACAAAACCCTTCTTCAATGGCAATGTCTCTTTTACAATAACTCTCATGCGCATAAACAGGTACATTATACCGCTTTGCGAGTCGATGAACTGACGCACTATGATCAGGATGGTCATGGGTTAATAAAATGGCGTGAAGTATCCCGTTCGACATAGTAAGAACTTCATCAAGATGAGCCTCAAACCGTTCCCGGTCTTTTAGATCGTTAATGCCGGGATCAATAAGAGCCAATTCTTTTTCACCTATAAGTACACAATTCGTATGACTTGCCGGCGGAAGTGTTTGCGATGATACTGGAACAATGTGAATACCATGTGCAGGTTCGATGTAATCGTGAATAATTTCTGAGAAGCCCGGGGTATGCTGTAAACGCTTTACGACCTTATCCAAAGACAATACAGCAAGACGACGCAGTACAAAAACAACAGGGGTGGACATCTGAATCCTGCCTTTTGCACGCAGGTCAAGTGCTTTGTCTACATTTAACCAGGTTGTTGCCGTTATCTCCCCTTCCTGCCCGATGGGAGATGCGGAGATACCCCCTTTGCAGCAATACAAAAAGTATTGTGTATCAAATCTCATGGGAACAAAAGTGGGTGTTATCCAACGCCCTGCAGGAATGAATTTTTCAGACTGAATCAGCAAATTATATTGCTCAAGAAAATCTTCAAATTTATCCGGGGACTGCAATATTTCCAACCGCATACGTTCAATATGCCCCAATCCCGGGATATCGCCATCGACAAGCAAAATTCCTGTTTCTTCAAATACTTCCCGCACAGCAGTACTAATAGACACCGCTAAATCTGTATCACTTGTACCCCGGACGCATCGTCCTGTATCCTGTTGGGAGACGCTACCACCGGGAAAAGCATGGTGACCTCCCATGAAAACCAGTGATTTGTTACGTTGTACAAGCAAAGTAGCATTTGTTTCTTGATCAAAAAGAATAACCGTCGCTGCTTTTTTGGGTGTTACACCCGCATCACTGTTGTATTGCAACCAGGAAGCCATGTGCTATTTCTTTCATTAGTATGTACAATATTGAGTCCTGAATTTAGTATTGTATAGCATCTCTATAACAGATTGGCAGGAAGTAATTTTATGACACAATATCATTTTGAAGGAACAGATAAATATTATCTGGACCCCGAACTCAAATCCATTGTTAACATTGCCCTGGCTATGGAAAAGCCATTACTGTTAACAGGTGAGGCGGGCACAGGAAAAACACAGCTTGCACTGGAAGCTGCAGCTGCGTTGGGGTTGCCTGTTGAGGTATTGCGCTGCAAGTCTACTATCAAAGGGGAAGAGGCATGCTATACCCAAGATACCGTATTACGCCTCAATGACGCCCGCTTCGGAACAGGAAATACAGAGCGTCATGTGGAAAACTTTTATGACTATGTCATTTGGGGACCTATAGGTCGTGCCTTTCGGGCAGACCATAAAGTGGTACTCCTCCTTGATGAGGTTGACAAGACCGAGTCAGATGTCCAGGATAACTTACTCGATATACTGGAAGAATGTCAGTTTACTATCCGTGAGTTAAACGAAACTGTTAAGGCAAAGATACGTCCCGCCATATTCATTACCTCTAACGCAAAACGAGAACTCTCTGATCCGTTTTTGCGCCGGTGTTTCTGTCACCACATAGCCTTTCCTACACCAGAAGATATGCGCCAAATCGTTGCGCTGCATTATCCGAAAACAAATCCTAAACTGCTGAAAACGGCGCTTGCCATTTTTTATGAATTACGAAGCCGTGGATTTGAAAAGCCACCTGCCACAAGCGAATTACTTGACTGGATAGGAGCACTCGAGAAAACAGGGATTACTCCTGATCCTGCAATGCCGCCGTTGACAGGTGCACTTCTGAAACGAAGTGGCGATATCCTCCGCCATCGTAAAGATGATTCACACCGAAAAGGCTATTAAAATATTTCAATACTGCTGCTCAGAGAAATTCGACCGATTGAAATGAAAGTTGTCACTAATGCCGTTTGCTTCAAAAAGCCAGGAACATACTGCCTATAATGCCTTATTTGTTGATTTCATGCGATTGTTACGCGACTATGGTGTACCCGTAGGACTTCGTGAATTACTGGAATTAAACAGTGGCTTCGAAAAAGGGATCGTTAATAACTTGGACGATCTTTTCATATTTTCGCGGCTTGTATTTCTTAAACGGGTAGAACATGCAGATGCTTTCGAACGCGCCTTTGCCTTCTATTTCTATGCCATTGATATTCCAGCCGTAGTCGAAGGTGATTATGAACTTCTTAATACTGATCAGTTTCGTCGTTGGCTAAAAAAAGAAATACGTGCGGGACGCTTACCCAACCATGCACTATGGGAATATAGCCCGGAAGAACTTATGAAACGATTCTGGGATACACTACGCAAACAAATGGAAGAGCACCACGGCGGCAGCCGCTGGATCGGCACGGGGGGTAATTCTCCCTTCGGTCATAGCGGTAACGCGGCACGCGGCACCCGAATTCAAGGGGCTTCAAAAAATCGTTCTGCCCTGAAAGTCATTGGTGACCGCCGCTATATCACCTATTCCGATAAGAATTTATTGCGGGAAGAAAATCTTCGTCAAGCGTTGGAAACAATGAAGCACCTCAAAAACGAAGGGCCCTATGATCGTCTGAATCTTGATGATACCATCCGCACAACTGCACGTAATGGCGGTGAGATTGAATTAGTATTTGAACGGGATTTGCGTGACAAGATCAGTGTGATCCTGCTCATTGATAACGGTGGCTATTCGATGACGCCCTTCGTTGAAATTACACGTCTACTCTTTTCCAAGATGCATGAACGCTTTGAGGATATAGCTACTCTGTTTTTTCACAATACTATCTATGAAAGGGTATGGAAGAATGTTCAGCGTTCCCGTTTTTTGTCCACAGAACAGTTACTCCTGCGAAAACAAGAGACCCGCCTGGTCATTATAGGTGATGCCGCCATGGCTCCGGAAGAACTGGAAGTGCGCGGCGGGGCGATTAATAATTATAGCGATTTCAATAAACCAGCCAGCCTCTATTGGCTGCAAAAACTTTCACAACGCTTCCCGCACACCTGTTGGATCAACCCTCTCCCCCGTGAACACTGGAACCGTATCCACGGTGCGTACACATTAAATTGCATCAAGAATATATTTCATATGGAAGATATGACACTCGGTGGTATCAAAGGAATGGTGGATCACCTAAGCGAGAAGTAAAACATCTCAACCCCATAGGGCGTTATAGTTTTATTCCAGATTATGGGGAGGCTTCCGGAGGATACGCGCCACAAGTCCTATGGTCGTGAGCAGGAACCCGATGACAACACAGGCCACACCACCGAAATATGCCCCTACAGCCCACTGACTTCCCCCAATCAAACTGTAAAGAACCACTGATACAAGCCCTATAAAAGCTAAAAAAACGCCTGTCATCGTGAGGTCAGTTTTATTTTCCTCTTCTACAGGCGGGGGGGAATCATCCAGCAATCCCTGTAATTCCTGAAAAGAGTATAACAGTTCCGGCTTATGTTCAAGCTTTTCCAATAACGCCATTTTCACACGATGATCCAGCCAAACCCGTGTCATTTCACGCAGGATGATATAAGCCAATGTAATGGCGGCAGCAATAAGGGGTATAGCAAGGATATAAGTACGCATTATGACAGATAGTATCGCTTTTAGGAAATGGGAACTACATCATTAAAAAAGCACGGTCGAACTCAAAGGCAGCCCGACCGTGCATTATCACTTCAGTTACATAAAACCGTCTATGCCCAAGTCATGGCAGTAGCGTCTTCAAAAATAATACTCTGTTTCAGGAATGTAACCGCCTTGGTTAAACCTTCCCAGCTGGACATGATGCTGTCCTCATGTTCGATACTGATGGGACCATCATAACCGACCATGCGCAATGTGGAGAAGAAATCATTCCACCATTTGATATCATGGCCATAGCCACAGGTACGAAATACCCAGGAGCGATTTAATTCATCATCATAAGGTTTTGCGTCATTTACACCATTGATCGATGCATTCCGTGGATCCACGATAGAATCCTTCGCATGAACGTGGTAAATTGCACCGGCAAGTGCCTTCACGCATTCAATAGGTTCCATACCCTGCCAGAACAGATGGCTCGGATCGAAGTTTACACCCAGGTTATCACCGCAGGCATTACGCAGTTTAAGGAGGGTGTCTGTATTGTACACCACGAAACCGGGATGTATTTCAAAACCAAAATTAATACCATTGTCCTTGAGTACTTTGGACATGTCAGTCCAATAGGGAATTACTTTCTCATTCCACTGGTAATCCAGTATATCGAGATAATCAGGGGGCCATGCACAGGTTACCCAGTTTGGCTTTGTGTCGCCGGGACCCGAACCGGGGCAGCCGGAAAATCCGTTGACCACGCCAACACCAAGCATATTCGCCAGTTTAATGGTGTCCAGCGTAACCTGATGATTGGCCTTGGCAAAGGCCTCATCTGGATGAAGCGGATTGCCATGACAACTGAGCGCACTGATTTCCAGACCTTCGCCCTTCAACATAGCCATTAATTCATCGCGCTTCGGTTTGGATTCAAGCATCTCCTGGAGCGGACAATGCGCGTCACCGGGATAATTCCCTGTTCCTAATTCCACCGTCTGCAATTTCAGCGGACGAACCATATCAAGTACATCCTTCAGCGGCTTGTCGCTGAACATCACTGTCAATAAACCAAGTTTCATTATTTTTCCTCCTTGTAATGAAGTTATTCAACACTCAATAAACAACTAAACCTTATACCTTTTGCCATCTACGCGTTGCAGCAGCCTTTTCTACTGCTTCAAGCACAGACTGGCATTTCACTGCATCTTCAAATGTGGGGTAATTTATTTTCTTCCGTTTAAGCCCGCAAAGGAACTCATAGATCTCATGCACAAAAAGGTGCTCATAACCAATAATATGTCCAGGAGGCCACCAGGCATGGACATAAGGATGACCAATATCACAGGCCAATACCTTACGGAAACCCTGCACCGTATCGGGATCGCTGCGATTGAAATATTCAAACTGATTCATGTTTTCCTGATTCCAGAGCAGCGACCCTTTACTGCCATAAATCTCAACGCAGTTGTAATTACGCCGACCGGGAGCAAAGCGTGTCGCTTCAAAAGAAGCAAGCGTATTGGCATCTTTGATACGTCCAATAAAAATAGCAGCGTCATCCACATCTACCGTGTCATACTTTTTCTTGCCTTTTCCGCCCTTTGCATCCCATGCACCGACATCAGAATCGGCGACAACCCGCTTCTTGATAAAAGTCTCCATGGCACTGGTAACTTCACATACATCACCCACAAGAAAATGACACAGGTCAGTAATATGAGCACCAATATCGCCAAGCGCACCGGAACCGGTATGTTTTTTCTTTAAGCGCCACACCATCGGAAAATCAGGATCGACAATCCAATCCTGCTGATAAGCCGCCCGGAAATGAAAAATATCACCAAGCTCACCTTTTTGAATCATTTTTCTCATCGTTTGCACCGCAGGCGCAAAACGGTATGAGAACCCGCACATGTGCTTTACCCCGCCCTTATCCGCGGCACGAAGCATTGCCTTCGCATCTTTCAGTGTATTTGCCAAAGGCTTTTCACAGACAATATGCTTGCCGGCCTTCGCAGCTTCGATGGCAATCTCTGGATGCAGGAAGTTAGGCGTGCAAATATCAATGACATCGATATCCGGACGGTTCACCACTTCTTTCCAGTCAAGTGATGTTTCCTGCCAACCATAACGTTCTGCCACTTCCAATTCTTCTTTGAACTTACCGCACATGACCTTCATCACCGGCTTTACCGGCAAATCATTAAAGAACATGTCCACTTTACGCCAGGCGTTACTGTGCGCCTTGCCCATAAAATTGGCACCGATAATGGCGACGTTCACAGTCTTTTTAGCCATACTGGATCCCTCCGAAAGTTATGTCGATTGCTGCTGACCGACACGTAATTCGTATCGGTGTAAATTGATAACGTAATAAATACGCACGATCTTTTCATGCGCATCCCTAAAAGAGTACCGAATTCAGCTCGTCAAGTCAAACTAAAATACTTACAGGTTCATAAAGTATCGCAGAAGAGATAGCCTTCCTCTTTAATAATGCGGCAGAGATTCCGTACTTACGCTGTCAACTGCATTCTTAATTTGTCTGTCGGTTATGTTACTATCTTTCTGTTTTCCAAGAGAGGATAAACTATTATTTTGAAACACCTATGCTTCTCTGCAATAGAAGGAAGCCCTATCTAATGTTGGCGCAAATACAATCCAGCGCTGTAATCGGTATAGACGCATTCCCCGTTGCCATTGAGGTAGATACCCGCCATGGGCTTTTTCGCTATCGCATGGTGGGATTACCCGATGCCGCAGTCAAGGAAAGTGAAGAACGTGTTCAGTCC
The DNA here is from genome assembly GCA_023145975.1 of Candidatus Hydrogenedentota bacterium. GTDB lineage: Bacteria > Hydrogenedentota > Hydrogenedentia > Hydrogenedentales > CAITNO01 > SLFT01. The sequence goes on from JAGLCZ010000271.1 coordinate 7,550, forward strand.
GCAATTCGCAATTCCGGGTTTCGTTTTCCTTCAGGGAATACCGTTGTTAATCTCGCTCCTGCCGACATGCGTAAGCAAGGCGGCGCACTGGATTTGCCTATCGCATTGGGTATCCTCGCCGCAAGCAGCCAATTAAGCGGTACACGTATTACGGAATATTTGGTTGCAGGTGAACTGGCGTTGGACGGATCGGTACGTTCTATTACGGGTGCGCTTCCCATGGCTATTGCAGCCCGTGATTCGGGGATGCGCGGGATTGTTGTTCCGGAAGATAATGCTGAAGAAGCAGGCGTAGTAAAAGAAATTGATGTTATCCCCGTAAATAAGCTGCATCAGGCACACGCCTTCTTTCAGGGCGCTTGCGATATAGAACCCTATCGTACCGATATATCACGCATTTCCAGGGAAACCGTCACAAGCATTCCCGATATGAGTGATGTAAAAGGTCAAGCCCATGTAAAACGTGCTCTTACGGTTGCCGCTGCAGGTGCACATAATATACTTATGATTGGACCGCCCGGAACCGGTAAAACCATGCTCGCTTCCCGGCTGCCGGGCATCCTTCCTGCGCCTACTTTCGAAGAAGCGCTGGAGACTACACGCATCTACAGCGTAGCCCCGAATATGGGCGGAAAAAAGAAACTTATCCTGCGCCGTCCCTTTCGCAGCCCACATCACACTTCAACTACGGTTTCAATTACAGGAGGCGGAGCCAACCACCCCATTCCCGGCGAAGTCAGCCTTGCCCATAACGGCGTACTATTTCTTGACGAATTACCGGAGTTTAACCGACCGTCCCTCGAAGTACTTCGGCAGCCGCTGGAAGAAGGCATGGTGCATATACGCCGCGCCAACTACTCCATAACTTTTCCCAGCCGATTCATGCTTGTAGTAGCGATGAACCCATGTCCCTGTGGTTGCCGTACGCATCCGCAAAAGACCTGTCGCTGCAGTCCAAACGACATTCGCCGGTATATGGCACGGGTTTCCGGACCTCTTCTGGACCGCATCGATATTCATGTTGATGTGCCTGCGCTTCGGTTTGAAGAATTACACGGCACCAAACCTGACGGTCCTGACAGCAATGAAGTTCGGGAACAAGTACAGGAAGCACGGAATCGTCAACAGGCGCGAACAAAAGAAAAACATGTTTGGAATGCTTATCTTGATACGGCACTGATGAGAAAGCATTGTGTCTTAGCCGGCGATGCACGCGATTTGCTTGAAATCGCCGTTGTAAAAATGGGTTTCAGCGCACGTGCCCACGACAAAGTACTCCGTGTCGCCCGAACACTCGCCGATCTCGCAGGCTGCGAAAATATTGAAGCACAACATGTGAGTGAAGCCATTCAATACCGTTCGCTGGACAAAGAATACTTCGCATCCTGATCCTGATTAACAAAGTGTAACCTAGAGAGAATTAATGAGAAAAAAAATACAAGTCATTATCGGCATCATAATAGGCGGCTTACTGCTGTGGTATTTATTTAAAGATACCGACTGGCATGAAGTCTGGCTGGTATTCTGCTCAGCAAAGCCGGGCTGGATCGTATTGGCACTTCTGGCAATACTGCTTAGTTTCATCATTCGCGTCTGGCGTTGGAGTTACATTGTAAATCCGGTAGTCCGTGTCCCCTTCTGGCATCTGTTCCGCGCCACACAAATAGGATTCATGGCCAACTTTATTTTACCTGCCCGTGCAGGCGAAGTCGTACGTGCCCTCACCCTTACACGAAGCCGAAATATCCCTTTTGCAAAAACGATGGCTTTTGTTGCTGTAGACCGCGCCACCGATCTGCTGGGGCTGCTTGTTGTTTTTCTAATTACACTGATGGCATTTCGACCGGAACAAGATGTTTATCTGCCCGAAGACTTGCGCAATATTTATGCGGGGCCGATCTCGGGGAACATGATTCAGGGGGCTGTATTCAGTATGACTGCTGCGCTCATGGCAGTAATTGGAATGATGATGGTATTACTGGTATGGAAAAATTTTATACTCCGGATTTCTGATGCCGTACTGGGACGCATCTCGACACGCCTTGCCGCTTTTGCCCGAAATTTCTTCGAACATTTTACTGAAGGGATGCAGGTACTCACCTCGTACAAAGATTTGGCTAAAGCAAGCGCAGTATCTCTTTTACTATGGGGTAGTTTTGGAGTATTGCAGATATGCAGTTACAACGCTTTTGATTTGGATATGCCCTGGTACGCACCTTTCGTTATACTCTCTTTGCTCGCAGTATTCATAAGTATCCCCGGCCCTCCCGGATTTATCGGTCCTTTTCACGCCGGCATTGTGGGCGGGCTCATCCTCGCTAATCCGGATATAGACATTAATGCCGCCCGTGCCATGGCTATTATGGCTCATCTATTCAATCTCATCCCAATTGTGATCATCGGTATTATTTGCCTCTCCTTCGAGCGCTTGGATATCGGAGAACTGAGCCGTCAAAGCACGGAGATTAAAAATAAGGAATCGTAAGTCCGGAAATTACGAAAAGAAGGTGCAATAAAACAGGGTTTTACCGATCCTTATTATGCCTTTTGTTTATCTGTACAATAGCCCTTGCCACAGCTTCGCGCTGCGCTTCTAT
>JAGLCZ010000272.1 GCA_023145975.1 Candidatus Hydrogenedentota bacterium
CGATCCTGTGCAGGAATACCCGGACCGCTATCGGAAACAAGTATAGATACGCGGTTCTCCTGCCGGCTGCTGACAATCACCGCATGTCCCCCGACCAGAGCATACTTCTCAATATTACCGATAAGGTTCCCAAGTATCTGCTCAAGTACATCGGGGTCGAATTCAACGGCAGCACCTGCACCTGCATCAAAAACAATCTCAAATCCTTTCGCAGTAAGAGCAGGTTGAAAATGCTCCAGGACACCACCAATCGCGCTGTCAATATTTCCAGAAACCTTATGGAGTTTCAACGCGCTGCGCTGTTTACGACTAAAGGTTAATACATTACCGATCAAACGGCTAAGCCGCTGGCTCTCCGCCACAATTACACCCACATGCCGTTGTGCCTTCTCGTCGCCTTCATCAAGGTTTTCTGCAAGCATTTCCGCGTACATCCGAATGCTGGTAAGAGGTGTCTTAAGTTCATGTGATACCTGATTGACAAAACTCACCCGTTGCGTTGCTTCGCGCATCTCACGGGAACTTTCACGGTAATAGTAAACCGCCAACGCCATCACTGCCAGCCCCAGGGCAAACAGTCCTAAAATAAGATTGAAAATGGCACCCTGACCAATGCCGGCAACTACGACACCCGGGGGACTGTAGTATTCAAGACGCCAGACACTCAAAGGCGAATGTAATGGTAAACTCGCCACTGGAACAATGTTTTCGGGAAGATCAAACATTCCCCATTGATAAATGATGCTGTCATTTGAATCACATAGAGTAATAGCGCCTCCGGACAATGTAGTACTTTCAGGATGGGTATCAGGAAGCAAGCCCACAATATCCGCAGCCAAACGAACAGGATTCAATTCCGAACCAACGATAACCCCTGATTCGTCACGCCACCAGAAGATAAGATTAAGTCCGTCACCCCAATACCAGGCATACCATCCCTTCGCCGGTGAGGCGGGGACTTTACTATAGCCGCTTCCTTTACTAAACTTACTCAATAACATTTCTGCAGGAACCGTCTCTTTCAGATTGGTGGCAGGTATTCTTTTATCTATCCATAACGCCTGGGTACGATCAAGAAATTCCTTTTCACCTGAGGTTAGTGATGCAAATAATAACGATTCATCCGTATCCGTATCGTTCGGATATGAAGGTGGGGATAACGCACGATGCCCATCGCCGGACGGCACGTTTTTCAGCGCGGCATACTCCCTTACGAGCTCTATTGAAATTGGATAACGCAACTCATCCCGGTCGTTCATCACAAAAAACTGACGTACTATCGCCGATTCCCGCGCCATGGTGCGCAATCTCTCTACGGGCTGATCTGACAAGGCATGCAAAGCCAGCAACTCCCGTTCACGCTTCGCCAAAAATGATGTGATGCGTGCATCCACATCCCGCAGCCGGTCGA
>JAGLCZ010000273.1 GCA_023145975.1 Candidatus Hydrogenedentota bacterium
TAAACGATCATCCCCACAACGATGGATCACTTGTAATATTCTATTGCTTCTTCGAAGAGCACATGCTGTTTTTCCTTTCTGTTGCGAAAATAGGATACAGCCAGCGCCTGTTACAAAAGTGAAAATCCTTATTTTCATTTCCCCTATCGAAGGCTTTTTACCATGCGGTGCGTCGTTCTTTAATAGTACGAAAATCGGGGATTGCCGACCTGTTGGTAAAGCGGCTTTCCGAAAAAAATCTTTGTGAGTAAATACAAGACGTGATACACTGAACCCTATGAGAAGACAATGGGATACACGCTTCAGGACGTCGCAAAAGAAAAGAAGATAAGGTAAAATACGATGAAAACTTCTGTTATGATTTGTATTGGAATTCTTCTACTTCTACCTGCCGAATCTGGTGTTGCCGCCCGCTCCCGACCATTCAGGATTATTCCGACGTCCCCTGAGCAATCGGTTAGTTCTGAAGAACTGGGTGCAGAAGAAATTATTTTTGTGAAGCGGAAGCCCTATTCCTCAGATCACTATTACACGGATATCAATAACGGAACCCGTTCTGACCGATTTCATTGCAGCAATGGTATTTACATTTATAATGTGCGTACCGGGAAAGAACGGGCCGTAGTAACAGCGATGGATCTGCCGGGAGGCAATGGGTTTATTGGTAAAATAACGCCTTCCTTTAATGCGAAAAAAGTCCTTTTTGACTTCCGTGAAAATCCTGGTAGAGGCTTTCGTATTTGGGAAGTGAACATTGATGGAACGGGGCTGCGACAAGTACTGCTACCCCCCGATGACGAAGCTGAGAAGGTCGCTCGCTGGGGGAAACCGTGGCATACCGATGATATTCACCCCTGTTATTTACCGGACGGCAGGATCATCTTTTCTTCCACCCGTTGTGAACATACTGTTTTATGCGGTGGCTCTGCTTCTTTGGTTGCTCCCGTTTTATATTCTATGGATGCAGCAGGTACGAATGTCAAACGCTTGAGCGAGAGTTTGGTTTCTGAATTCTGTCCTGTAGTATTAGAAGACGGACGGGTTATGTATCATCGTTGGGAATATATTGATAAAGGGGCGCGGGTTGCCAAAACCATCTGGTCCATGAATCCGGATGGGAGTAGTATTCAAGAACTCTACGGTTTGGCCGATGATACTACGACGGTATATATGTATCCCCAACCAATCCCAGGAGAAGATTCGTGCCTGGTGTGTGTGGGAATCTGCCACTACCCACAGGGGGGATGTGTAGGCGCGATTATGCTCATTGATCCAGGAAAGGGAATTCGCCATCGCGGTCCAGATCCAGACGAAGCAGACTATGTACACAGGGATGAACGGTATTCAGTAACCAATATAACACCTCATGTTTTTATTGAGCGGCGTACAGAACCAGGGTGGTATTTCTTGACTCGCAAAGGAGATTATAAACAGGATAAGGAAGGACGCAGCGGTCATCTGTATACCCACCCATATCCGATCAATAATCGACAATTCCTGGTTTCCTTCAAAGCCAACCCGCGTGATCATTACCAGGAAGTAGACGATGCCTATTCTATCTACCTGCTTGATACAGAAGGAACCCATCGCTTCATTCATGGTGACAGGGAATTGTCGTGTTGGCATCCGATACCGTTAATAGCAAGGAAAACACCGCCCGTTATCCATCCCCACTATGATGCTCACTATGCCGCTGCGAACGAAGCTTTGTGCATCCTTATTAATGTGTATGCAGGCATGGAAGGGATCGCACCCGGAGAGGTCAAATGGCTGCGAATCAATGAAGCCGTTCCCCGCTATTGGGATACTGCTAGACGGTGGGGTTCGGGACTCAGCAGTTCGAGTTGGAAGGCGGCACTGTGGCCCCGTGTGCAATGGGGGGTTGTTCCAGTAGAACCAGACGGATCTGCTTGTTTCAAGGTGCCTGCAAACCGCAATATTTTTTATCAGGCATTGGATGAGAACTTCAGAGAACTACAGCGCGAGCGTACCTATGTAAATTATAAGCCCGGCGAGGTACGTTCCTGCGTAGGGTGTCATGGGCAGAGTAACCGCGCCGGACATCTTTTGGGAAATGAATCGCCTCTCGCATTAAAGCGACCGCCCAGTACACCACAGCCGCAGCCCAGCGATATGACCGAAAATGGCGGGAATGACCGTGCAGAGCAGGTGATTCATTACCCAACAGATATTCAGCCGATTTTTGATGCAAAATGTGTTTCCTGTCATGGGAATACCCATCCTGATGGTGGATTGAAACTTACGGATGATACAACCCTTTACTACAGTGTGTCCTACGAAGAATTGTGTAAACGCCAACTGGCAGGCCCAATAATTTCCGAATTTACCTCCTTTTCAGAGGGGGATCAAGGAAATTACAACGGTGCCTTTTTACCGCCCAAAAGCCTGGGTTCTTACAAGAGTGAACTTATAAAAATTCTTATTGACCCTGCCCATCCCAAAAATATAAAGACCGATCATACTCATCTGGTAACTGATATGGAAATAATGAAGCTATGCCGTTGGGTAGATTCGAATTACCAATTTTATGGTACCTACTATGGGCGGCACCATTCAAAGTGGGCACAGGAAAACGACAAGGATTACCAAATAAAAGATTTTCGGAGAAAACCCTCTTTCGAGGAAGCCATCAGCATGTTTGCGCCAGAATGGCATCGCTAAGGATAATTGGGAAAGGGTACTGTATTAAAGTCGTTGTGGGCAATGTGCTGGCAGTAGCCGTTTTTGCATCACTGCTACAGATTTTTTTCTTACGTGCCTTGTAACCAAGGGACTGAATGATGTCCGTAATTTTTATATTAGAGGGCACTCACGGAAGTGGCAATAGTTGGAAGTACAGGTGGTGTGGAACCCGCCATAAGTGCTTCAGCGGCAGCACCGTCTGCGGCAACGGAAATATCAACACCCACATAACGAACAAACGAACAGTGTCCATCCATATACAGCACATTGCATCCCCCGGGAATATGATTAAAGCGATTCATAGCAGTTCCCGCACCGATGTTGTCGCACATGATCCATAAAGAGCTTTGTGCCATGGACGACGATCCCGGGTTGTTAATATCGGTGATCATGAAGCGTTCTACACCTTCACGAAGACGGTGGATGGTATCGCCTGAACCGTTCCCCAGCATTTTACCGCGAAACGGTGTTGAAACGTCGGCATCACTATCAAGTACCTCAGCAACATCCATGGCGCGGGTTGGATCAGAAAGAGCCAGCATCAGCAAGGGGTTTGCTTCCGCCAATCCATCCAAAACAGCAGCAAATTGTGTGGGGACATAGGGATCTTCGTCATCGTCAAGAAGATAGTCTATCAACGCAAAACTGGAGGCACGTTCGGTTTTCTTGATTTTATCAAAAGCCCAACTCAGATACATATAGCTGTTGTCAATACAGTTTGGATCCCAGGATAACAGGGATGTACCCTTGGGAAGACCGGAAGGATGATCAATTCCTGCATACATCTTTTCTCTGTATGAACTTAGGTCAGGATCTGAGGGACACCATATAAGTTCTATATCGGTAAGATACTCGGGGTAGACAGGGTAAATAGCCGGACCTGATGCCAGCATTCTGTAAATGATACTTCCGCGTTTACCATAGACCTGAAGGGGAGGCATCTTTTCCCCTGACGATTCGTTCGCATACATCTTAAATATGACGCCCCATTGCTTTAGATTATTCTGGCAACTGGAACGACGTGCTGCTTCGCG
>JAGLCZ010000274.1 GCA_023145975.1 Candidatus Hydrogenedentota bacterium
TCATGGGATGGGATACAAAATCAGGTAATCCGACCCTTGGAAAACTTATGGAACTCGGTTTGGAATGGACGCTCCCGTCACCTTCTTAAGATTGGCGGCGGACACGTGTGTATCCTGACAACATCCACATCTTTAGGAGCCCTTACCGTAAAATAACTGATTGCGTAGACAGTAAATTTTATAATCGATGAAATGAAATAGAGAGGGCAATATCCATGATTCCTGACATCATCCTGGTTACTCTAGCTGCAGCGAATCTTGCATTTCTTTTGTTTATTGTGGGGAAATTACGCCAACGGAATGACGGAAATCTCGACAAGGTACTCCGGGACGAACTCCGACAGGAACGGGAGGAATCGGACCGGCGTGCCCGGGAACTTCGGGAAGAACTGGCGGCGGCACAGGTGCGGGCAAATGACTCCCTGGTTAAAACGGTAAATACCCTGGGCGTCAATCAGAAAGAATTGCTTGACAATCTTGCGAGGGCAACAAAGGCGGGTGCGAAAGCGGTCCAGGAACTGACGGATAAAGTAAAGGAAGATCTCTCAAAACAACGGGAGCAAATCCAGGCGCAGCTGCTAACCATACAAAAAGAAAATGAAGAGCGCTTTGAACGTGTTCGGGTTACCCTGAATGAACGATTGAAGGAAATCTCCGAGGAACAAAGCAGAAATCTGAACAACGTTATCAAAGTACAGCAGGAAGAACAGGCAAAATCCCGTGAAACTTTGGAACGGAAATTTCTGCAGATCCAGGAGAGCAATGAAAAGAAACTGGATGAGATGCGTAAAACAGTAGACGAGAAACTGCACGAGACGCTGGAGAAACGCTTAGGCGAATCATTCAAATTGGTAAGTGAACGACTGGAAGCCGTCCAGCGCGGTTTGGGCGAAATGCAAAATCTGGCAACCGGTGTGGGCGATCTGAAACGGGTGCTGGTAAATGTCAAAGAACGAGGAACCTGGGGCGAATATCAATTGGGCAGTATTCTTGCGGACATCCTTACCCCGAAACAGTATGCGAAGAATGTAGCAACCAAGGAGGGGCAGGAAACCGTCGAGTTTGCGGTTAAGCTGCCGGGGCACAGCGATAATCAGGAGCAGCCTGTGTGGCTCCCCATTGATGCGAAGTTCCCCCGGGAATCTTATGAACGACTGGTGGATGCATCAATCAAGGCCGATGCAAAAGGTGTCAAGACTGCTTCGAAGGAACTATGTCGCGCCATCGAGAAAATGGCAAAAGATGTGCAGGAAAAATACATCAATCCACCGATAAGCACCGACTTCGCAATTTTGTTCCTGCCCACAGAAGGACTATATGCGGAAGTACTGCGCCAGCCTGGACTCCAGGATAAACTGCAGCAGACCTACCGAATACTTGTTGCCGGACCGACAACCTTATCGGCGATTCTGAGCAGCCTTCGTGTCGGGTTTCAGACTCTTGCCATAGAAAAACGCGCAAGCGAGGTATGGCAGGTACTGGGTGCTGTCAAAACGGAGTTCGGTAAATTCGGTGGGATGCTTGACAGGGTAAAGAGCCAGATTAATACAGTCTCCAATACGCTGGATACCGCCTCCACAAGAACACGGGCGATGGAACGAAAACTCCGCGAGGTGGAAGAAATTCCTGCAGAGAAAGCCGGTAATATTCTGGGTGTGGAAGCTGATTTTCCAGACCTGAGCAATGATAATGAAGAGGAAGATACTGCAACTTAAGAAAAAAAATTGCGTTATCGTTTTGTGACATAAAAAACGGTTCTTCGTCATTTACCGGGAAAATCCTGCCTAATTCTCAAAAAGAAATATTCGAGCGACTATGGACCGGAGCATCACCGATGCGCGGCGCGACCCTACTCCGTCTTTCCCATCTCCACCCCGGACGGGTTTAGAAATCATATCCGATATTTTTATCAGCCTTATCGATAATAACGCCCGACATGGAAGTTGGGACGCTACAATTCCAACCTACATTTCCAACAGATAACAATTTCCAACAATGTCACGTCCGGCATTGCGAGCGTAGCGAAGCAATCTCATTTCCAATCAAGCCCTTGCGTAACATCAGATTGCTTCGCTACGCTCGCAATGACGAGGGGAAAATGACGCGGCTATGGGGCACAGCGTTCTGAGTGTTTAACCACAAGGAACACAGAGAACACAAGGAAGGAAGGGGGAATTTTTTAACACAAATATACGGAGAAGGAAATTATATAAAATCACAATCGGGCGGACACACAGGTCCGCCCCTACTACCTACATAGCAAATTGTACCATTGTGAATCCCTCGTCATTGCGAACGCAGTAAAGCAATCTCATTTCCGGAAGACCATCG
>JAGLCZ010000275.1 GCA_023145975.1 Candidatus Hydrogenedentota bacterium
TATGACATGCCATATCACCCAGCGAACCCCCACCAAAATCCTGCCACGCACGCCAGTCATGGGGCGCAAGTTTATGATTGTAAGGACGCCAGTGTGCTGCACCAATCCAGCGATCCCAATCCATATTCTCAGGTGCCACCTCAGGCGGAAGGGCTTCACTCATCCCTTGATTATCCCAGACCGGACGGTGAGTCCACACGTGTGCTTCCCGTACATTACCAATGGCACCGCTCCAAATCATTTCGCACAAAGTACGTACGCCATCGCCGGAATGCCCCTGGTTTCCCATCTGGGTCATCACCCCGCATTCAACAGCGGTATTTTTCAGAAGACGCGCTTCAGCCACCGTGTGTGTCAAGGGCTTTTGAACATATACATGTTTCCCCATCTTCATCGCCATATAAGCGGCGGGAGCATGGGTATGGTCAGGCGTGGAAATGGTTAACGCATCAATCTCCGGCATCTTTTCCAACATAATCCGATAGTCTCTGAACTGTTTGGCATCGGGAAGGAGATAGAAGGTTTCAGCACTGCGATCCCAATCCACGTCACACAGGGCTACAATATTCTCACCGAGTTTCTTGCAGTTCATAATATCGTCGCGACCTTTACCGCCCGAACCGATAGCGGCAACATTCACCTTTTCGTTGGGGGAAAGTTTACGGGGGATCACCTTTGCGGTATTCATCGTTACCGGCGGGGCAGTGATAAACTCTTTACCCTTGTCGGTTTTTACGGCACCGAATGCCATAGTGGTTGTAGTAGCGGCCAGAAAGGCCCGTCGGGTTATGCTGAAACTATCCATATTGCTCTTCCTTCATTTTGGTTTCGTACAGAACAACTACACTGTCCATACAGTAGCACGAGACCTTATGAAATATCAAAACATAAAACCTGCGGCAAGAAAGGTCTTGCTTTTCATGGTGGTACTTCACCTACCTGTCCATCCCATAGGGGCAGACACATAGGTCTGCCCCTACAAATTCCACAGCGTAATACGGCAGTGATGCCGCCTCTACGTTATCTGGACACGGCGCAAACACGTATATTACGACATAAATTGAACACCATCAACAAATAGGATTATCATAACAATGTTATCCGGCGATTATGGAATGTCTTGTGGCGAGAAATAAAACTTGTGATGGAGGGATTGAAGCGATGCGTGATGTATTGAGCAGGAATGTCTTTGTTGTGAAAGAGCATGTTGGAATGTTTAAGGCTTCCAATAATTTTGACATTTACGACCCTGATTCCGGTGAAGTGGTCTTGCTGTGCCGGGAACCCAATTTGGGGATTTTCACGAAACTACTTCGGTTTACCGACTACAAAAGGATGACCCCATTCGATGTGCGGGTAACTACACCGGATGGTGCTCCAGTGATCACGGTAAAAAGAGGCATTTCAATTTTCCTTTCCCGAGTCCGTGTATACGATGAAAACAATGTGTTTATCGGGGAGTTCAAACAAAAACTCTTCTCCATTGGCGGTGCATTCAAGGTGTTGGATATCGACGGGAATGAAGTATGTCAACTGAAAGGAAAATGGACGGGGTGGGATTT
>JAGLCZ010000276.1 GCA_023145975.1 Candidatus Hydrogenedentota bacterium
ATATTGTGGTCTTAAGTTTATGGGAGAAAACTAGAAATGCGAAACAGCGCCTCGGAAATAGCGAAGCTCTGTGAATCCTGGTGGGGACGGTTAACCGATACCTCCAAGGTGGAACAACGCGCCTATGTGATGAAATTACTGGCGCTGCTCGACTGGGATCTTCCGATACCCTTTTCGCCACAGGAAACGGCAGAGCATCTCAATGCACTCACCTACCTGCTTCGGGGCGATGGACAAACAACGATTGCCGCCTATTTTTTAATGCCGGGTGCGTTAGACGCCCCCTCAACGGTGATTGAAAAAGGACTGGATTATTGCCCCACTACACGGGCACTGATGCAGGAGTCACAATCACCGAATATCAGTTATGTCCTCATTAGTGATTTGTACCGCACCTACTTTTACGATGCTCTTACAGATGAACTGCTGCTCTATGCCGATGACCCGTCCGTATTCAATCGCGATATTGCGAATTTCCTGAAACGGGGTCAGGTGGCGCGGGGGGCACTCGAAGAGATACGCCGCGAACCCCGTAGTGTTACAGCCCGCCACTTACGCAATTGGCGCAAACGCTGGAAATGCACCTTCAGTGAATATAATCAGGTGTCCGAAAGTGTGCTGGATGCATTGATGGATCGTTTAATCGTTATCCGCTTTTTGTTTCAGCACGACACGCTGCGGCGTACCCGTCGTCGGCTATTGGCACGGTTCATGGATATTGCTGCAGAAGCAACCACAGGCGGTGAAACAGCACGCCATAACTGTGGCGGAAAATTGGTACGTTTATTCCACGACATGTGGCTGGATTGGAGCGCAGACCTATTTTGTCCGCTGGCGGAATTAGACGAACTCCTCGAAGAAAATGAACAAGCGGCAGCAATGATAAAAGAATTCATGCTGCTTGCCCAATCTAAATTTTCCATTGCCACTATCCTGGAAAGTTTCAATTACGGGGATCCAACCGAGAAGATGCGGGTGCGCATGGTTCCCGATGGGAACGAAGAACGGGATGCGTATTTGAACCGTCAGGAATTGGAAAACATTGATGAGGCGCGTATAGAATTAGATGTTCATGAGGCAGGATACCGTGCTCTCTTTCACTGGTTTGATAAACTTATTGCAGTCTATGATCGCCTGAATCTTGAATTTGAGGCAAAAACACATCATGAAATTCCTGAGCGGGGCGATGTTGATTTATTTACCTGGTCGGCAATAGATTCAAAACGACCAAACGCATGCACGGATAATATCGGACAAGCCTGCGCAAAAGGATTCGGAATATACTATACGTCAGACAAAGAACTGCGTATCAGTCGTTTGCTCTTTATCTTACACGTGATTGCACTGGGTGCTCAAAAACAACAGACAACAGAACATCTACCTGCCGTTACTTCGATTTTCATGGAGAACGTCGTTCCCGGTACTGCACGGAATAACAATGCCTCTTCTCCGCGTATCCTGGTGAACGGCTAAGGATACAAACACCGGTGCAAACTGAAATCCTAATGATTGGAACCGAGTTGCTGCTCGGGCAGATTCAAGATACCAATGCAGCCTATATGGCACGGGCATTGGCAGCAGGCGGGATCAATCTGTACTGGAAAACAACCGTTGGTGACAACACGGAACGCATCAATAAAGCATTACAGTTGGGGCTCCTGCGTTCCGATGTGATTTTGTGCAGTGGCGGTTTGGGTCCAACGGTTGACGACATTACACGGGAATGTGTTTCCCATGTGATGGACATGCCACTGGAATACCATGACGACCTGTATCAGGTAATCGTAGAGCGTTTTCGTCATCGCAACCGATCTCTTTCCGAAAACAATAAACGGCAGGCACTGTTGCCTTGCGGTGCGGCACCCATCTACAATTCCAGGGGAACTGCATGTGGACTGATTGCTGAATCGGAAAAAGGCATCATTATTTGTATGCCCGGAGTACCCCACGAACTAAAGGCCATGCTGCATCAGGTTGTCATTCCCTACCTGTGCTGGAACTTCGATATCCATCGTACAATTCACTACCGCGTACTGAAGGTGTACGGTATGGGCGAATCGCGCGTAGATGCCGCTATTGGCGATATCATCAACAACAGTGACAACCCCACCATAGGACTTCTTGCCTCGCGTGATGCCGTGCGTGTGCGCATCACCGCGTCTGCTGCCGCAAAAGCGGATGCCGAAGTACTGATTGAACCGATTGATGCACTGATACGTCAACGCCTCGAAGAATGGGCAACTGGAATTGAATGCGAGTAAGAAGCTGCTTGTTTGAAAAGGATCTGTCTGCTATCTTGTTGCCTGAACCTTCTACACATAAATCTACAGGAAATAGATATCATGCGTATTGCAATCACAAGTACAATTCTCGTGTTAACATTCTTTTCAGCAGTAGCAGATCCTGTCAGTAACAGCAAAAAAGTTGATGGTTACAAAGGCATCTGGTTCACTTTAGGACAATTCCTGGAACATGGCGATAAATACTCCGGCGGGCTGGGTACGTATACCGCCAAACACGTCCCTCTTGCAATCTATGCACCGGAAGTAAATAAAACTTTTTTTGTTTACGGCGGCACACGCAGTGCCGATGAAAGATACCTGCTGTGTATGGCTTCTTTTTACGACCACACAACAGGCCGGGTACCGAAACCTACCCTTGTTCATGATAAGGAGGGTGTCAATGATCCTCACGACAATCCAAGCATCTCCATTGACCGGCAGGGTCACGTCTGGATATTTGTGAGTGGTCGCGGGCGTACCCGTCCCGGCTTCCTGTACCGCAGCAGTACCCCATACAGTATGGATGCCTTTGAGTGTATCCGCGAATGTGAAATGACCTATCCACAGCCGTGGTTTGTTCAGGATCAGGGGTTCCTGCTTTGCCTCACCAAATATACAAAAGGGCGTGAACTGTACTGGAGTACCTCTGTTGATGGACACACCTGGGCCGAAGACCGGAAACTGGCAGGTATGGGCGGGCATTACCAGACCAGCCGCGAAAATCAGGGGCGCATCATCACCGCCTTTAACTATCACCCAAACGGTAATGTGGATAAACGCACCAACCTCTACTATGCAGAGACGGGTAATTTTGGAAAAACATGGCAAAATGCTTCCGGTGAAACTATCGTAACCCCTCTTACGGATACGAAAAACCCGTCATTGATCCACGACTATGAAGCAGAAAATCGATTGGTATATATGAAGGATATCAATTTTGATCGGCAGGGACGTCCCGTGATTTTGGTGATTACCAGCGGGGGCTATGCTCCCGGTCCGGAAAATAATCCGCGTACCTGGACTATCGTTCATTGGAATGGAACTGCATGGGATTTTCGCGAAGTGACGCAATCCACTCATAACTATGATATGGGTTCTATGTATATAGAAGAGGATGGCATCTGGCGTATCATTGCGCCTACCGAATCCGGCCCGCAGCCCTTTGGCACAGGCGGAGAAATGGCAGTATGGCTCAGCCGCGATGAAGGAGTTACCTGGAAAAAAGAACGGGATATCACCCGAAACAGCAAGCACAACCATGCGTATGCACGCCGTCCTGTCAATGCCCATCCCGACTTTTATGCCTTCTGGGCAGACGGTAACCCCGATGCCTTTTCGCAGTCACAACTGTATTTTAGCAACAAAGATGGGGATAAGGTCTGGATGCTCCCCTATGATATGACAGAAGACTGGGCAACCCCGATGCGCATCACGGAATAATATTGTCATTGTAAACGTGGTGTATCAATCTTTTTCAAAAATTCCAAAACCTCATTGGCAATCTGTTCGCGTTCATAATCCCAAAAAATAATATGATCCGAGGTTTCAAGCCACACAGCGCGTTTATCCTGAGCAGGTAAACTTTCGAAAACTGCACGGGAGGCTTTGGGATCTGTAACCGTATCGCGAAGAGAGTGGATAAGCAGCGTCGGCTGGGTTATCTTTTCCAACACCTGCGGGGCACGTGCACGATCGGAAACGGTAATAGCAGTACGTCCCCCTGCAGACGGAATCCAACTGTAAGCAAGAATCTCCTGACGCGCCTCGGGACGGTTTACCGGCTGCATTCCAGTTGGGCGATATATCCAACGTACCAAAGGGGAAAAGGTGTTAATAAACGTTTCCGGCAGCAACGGGTAATACCAGGCACAGGTTATCCGGTAATAGGGCGCGGCAAGGACAAGCCCTTCCAATTCCACCTCAGAAGCAGCCAGTGTGGACAGGGCGCCTCCCATAGAATGTCCCACAAGTACCAATGTTTTATACTGCTTGCGTAACGCAGTAACTTCATCAAGTACCCCCTGCTGCAGTTGATCAGCACTGGTTTGTTCAAATTCACGCGGGGAAGTTCCGTGTCCGGGCAGCAGCATAACCCGCACATACCAACCTGCGCCGGCAACCTGATCGGGCAGATCATTGAAATGATTGGGCGTGCCCACAAATCCATGGACAAACAATACCGCCTTATCCCCGGCTTCCGGTCCTAATGTTCGGGGCGCAGCACCTTCCATGATACCCGTCTCTGAATCACGGGGGAACCGGGCGGCATAAAGAGTTACCCGTTGATCGGCAATAATATTCCATGCCACAAGCCCGCCTGCCAAAAGTAGCAACAATAACACCGCAGCAGCGGCAATCTTTTTCTTTCTGTTTGGGATTCTCATCTGTATAGTAGCCTCAGTGTTCTCTTGTACTTTGCCTGCATATTCTTTACGGGGTATCACACCCGGGCATAACGGCTGTAACTACGGGTAAAGTGAAACGCGCCAGCGTAATGGTTTCGTAAGGCTGTTTGTTCCCCCGTTCATAAAAACAAGCGGCGCGTCCATCCGCAAGTAAAGCAAGACTGGAGTAGGCACTTGGTCCCGGATGCAATATATGCAATACCGACCATGTGCTGCCCTCATCAAAACTTTGCCGCACACACATATTAATTCTTTTTTTAGTATCGGCAGGATTACTAAATAAAATCCGGTCTCCCATACTACGAATACTTGCCTGGCAGATAGGCTCGATGAGCGTCTTATCAAAACGCTGACCCGTCCAGGTAATACCGCCGTCATCACTAAAGGCAACCTGCCGGTACCGCCGGCTGCGGTCATAATTTCGCATGTTCAGCAGCAGACGCCCCCCACGCAGCTCCACTACCTCACACTCGTTTACCTTGCCCCGGGGAGTAGATCCGCCAAGCTGCCAGGTTGCCCCATGGTCATCAGAATAAATAATATGAGAGTAGTAGTGTTCGGTATCCTTTTCAATATGGTCACAGGGAATCACCAATCGACCTGCATGGACACCCTGCGTGAGTTGTATGCCCGCACCCGGACCGGTGGCATACCAGCTCCAGCTCTCTTGCTTAGCAGCAACAGTAATTTCTTGTGGACTCCCCCATGTGCGTCCATCGTCGGCAGAAGAACTTACGAACACCCGTCGCGTATCTTTGCTCGTTTGCGCAATAATATTCTTCTCGGGATCATCCCCCCGATTCCAAGTCATCAGCAGCCAAAGGATACCTGTGTCCCGATCTAAAACCGGACAGGGGTTGCCGCACGTGTTATCTTTATCATCCCAAACGACCTTCTGTGCCGACCAGGTATCCCCATGATCCTCAGAACGTTTTACCAGCAGATCAATATTACCCGTATCCGACATGCCTTCTTTTCTGCCTTCACAAAAGGCCAGTACCGTTCCTGTTTTTGTTACCAACAGGGAAGGAATACGATAGCTGCTGTACCCACCCTCACCGCTCGCATAAAGAGGCTGCTGGGTTAGTACTGCGTTGGCAGGTAAGACAGCTCCCAAGGCGCATAAAGCAAAAGCGAAGGTATAAATTTTCAGTGACGTTTTCATGGCATCAGTATAGCACAACGAAAATCTTATGGATCGGGTTTGAACCATAAATTATTCTGCAGCTGCCCATTGAAATAGCTATATTTCAATATCTACAGCGGGGAATACGCAAAATAACGAATATAAATATAGCCGCTTGCCAGTACAAGCGTTACCAGTGTTACCGGTGCCCCATACTTCATGAAATCCCAAAAGCTTAGTTTATACCCGTTGCGGTGGGCAATCTGAATCACAATAACATTGGCTGCAGCACCAAAGAGAGTACCATTCCCGCCAAGACATGCACCAAGAGCAAGAGACCACCATAAGGGGTGTGCTACGTAACGTTCAAAAATACCGGAGGAAGGATCTAGAACCAATTCGGCAGCCGTAGAATGAATAAGTGTATCTACCAGGGGTATCATGGCAATTGCCACGGGTATATTACCAAAGAAAGCGGAAAGCACCGCTGAAGTCCACAAGACAATCATGGCAGTAGCAAAAAGATGCCCCTGCGAAATTCCAAAAAAGAAGGTGGCAATATGATCAAACAGACCGTTATATTCAAGTGCCCCTACCAACATGAATAAACCCACCAGGAAAAAAATAGTTTCCCACTCCACTTTTTCCATGGCATGACGGATATTGCTGCGGGTCACAACAATCATGATGAAAGCACCCGAAATGGCAATAATACCAGGTTGTACTTTAAGCCAGTGACTGGCACTGAACCCAATCAGAATCAGAAAAAATACTGCCAAAGCACGTTTAAGACGCCAGGGATCTAAAATGGCTTTTGCAGGTTCTGCTTTCATAATACGCTTCCGCAAAGAAGGCGTTGTTTTGAATGACCCGTGCAGTAACAGCAAAATACCCGCAAATATAACCAAAACACATATTATAACAATGGGACTAAGATTGATAATGAAGTCATTAAAGGAAAGTTCGCTTTTAGATCCGATAAGGATATTCGGGGGATCTCCTACCAAAGTAGCAGTACCGCCAATATTAGAAAGCAGCGCTTCAAGAATCAGAAACGGTGCCACCGGCAGCTCAAGAATTTGCGCAATAAGTATGGTAACAGGCGCAATCAGCACAACGGTGGTAACATTATCCAAAAACGCGGACAGTACAGCCGTTGCAGCAAGCAGCCCAATCAAAATAATGATGGGGTTCCCCTTTGAACGCTGCGCTGTATATATGGCTACCCACTCAAACAAACCCGTGTGCGACAGAATATCCACCACCATCATCATACCGACCAAAAGAAATACAACGTCCAAATCAACATGAGCTAACGCTATTTCATAAGGAACAACATGCAGCAGAACCACTGCTGCGGCACCAAGAATGGCGGCTGCGGTGCGATTCATTTTTTCGCTTACCATCAGTGCATAAGCCATTAAAAATATTGTTACTGCAATCCACATAAAAAATTCTCATTGGAACATCCTGCCTGCAGGCAGGGTTCACACGTTGATTACACGGTCAAGCACAAGGATGCGATCTATCACTCCCACTTGCTTGCCGTCCCGGACAACATACACCTTCGGATGGTGATGCACCGCCAGTTCAAATATAATTTCGAGCAGGGTCGCCTCCTCGGAAACGATAGCATAATTCTTCGACATAACATCCTGCGCAAGCGTCTTATTTTCATCAGCGAAATACTTTTCAAAAGGGTCAAATTCGCGAATAAAAGCAATGCTTTTTAACTGCGTAAAAAAATGGGGCATACCCCGCTTAAACAGGTCGTCGCACGTAATTTCGCCCACAAGCGTATCATCTTCTTCGGTTACGGCAATCGTATCCATGAGATACTGATTCATAATGCGGGTAACTTCCTGAAGAGGCGTATCAGGACGTACTACGGCTCCCAGTTCACGCATAATATCGCAAGCGGTTACTGAAGCATCTTTTTCAAGTACATGCCGCGAAATAAAACCACACAACCCGGATACGGTCCTTAGCCCCATCAATGCCTCACGCTCCACCGAATCGGAGAGTAACCGGGCAAACTGTGACATAAGCTGTAACGCCGTCTGGGGCTGATCTTCAGGCACCAGGATCAAAACCGAAAGATCAACAGGTTTATCATCAATACTTTCAAAATCCACCGGCTTCTCAAGAAAAGCCACGCATACCACAGCACTGCGCAACCCGGATACCCGCGCGTGAGGAAAAGCAACGCCATTGCCTAAACCGGTACTACGCTCGTGTTCGCGTCCCATGACACCATCGAGCAGCCGTTCACGGGTGATAACATCCTTCTGCGCCTGCAACGGCTTACTTGCCATTGCAGTATCTACCATCAACGAGATGAGCTGCCATTTATCCGGGGCGACAGCCTCGGGTAATACCAGCGTTTCATCTATATAAGCCAATCCCTTCATATAACTATCCTGGAAATAAGTAAGAGGGGGGGACATGCAGGAGGAGAATCGCTTTCAGCATAGCATAGAAGGGGATAGCGTATCGAAAAAATATAAGGAAACAGACTGG
>JAGLCZ010000277.1 GCA_023145975.1 Candidatus Hydrogenedentota bacterium
ATAAATTCAGTATCCGGATATCGTTTCTGCAGCTCTTTGAACATGTGCGGCATTTCCGGGTCAGGTCTTTGGTGGTCAATAGCATCCAGCATCAGTACTGCAGGTATTTTTCCCCGTATTTTTTCTTCTTCAAAATAGGTTTCGAAATGTTCTTTGAAGGAAGCATCGCTGAATTCAGCTTTTTTGATGGGGGTACGTACCAGAAAGTCAAAGGGTGCATAGCTTCCCTTGTCTACCAATTTAAAATAAACCATGCGGCTGCCATCGGGACCGACCCAAACAAACTGTGCAGGATAGTTTTCATCCTGGGTGCCGCGCCAGACGATGCCGGTTTTTAAACCGAAGCCGTTCATGATCATGGGTAATGCTGCGATATGACCGAACTGATCAGGGGTATAGGCAAAGTCCTGTACCGGGACATCCATCTCACGACAGATGCGGAAGCCGCGCATGAGGTTGCGTACCATGCTTTCGCCGGATACTAACCATTCATCCGGCAAATTGTACCAGGGACCTGCGAGGAGACGGCGTTCTTTAAGGTGTTTTAACAGCCGTTCTTTTTGCTCAGGACGAATAGCGAGGTAATCCTCCAGCATGATGGTTTGCCCGTCCAGATGAAAGCATTTATAAGAAGGGTCACGTTCCATAAGATCCATGACTTCATCAATTAATTCTACCAGCCACATACGGAATTCCTGGAACGGTTCGTACCATTCACGATCCCAATGGGTGCCGACACAGTAATAGGCTTTCATGAGTTACTCCTTTTGGGCACGCAGGTACCTTGTAATTTTTGGTGGGTAGTTTTTTATTCCGCTGTTATTTCGCGTATTGCATTTGCCAGCACGGCAAATTCCTGCCAGTCCAGCGTCTGGGGACGTCGCCCCGGATCTATACCGGCTATTTCCAGAGACTGAATGGCTTGTTCACGACTCAGTCCAAGTATACCGCCGGTCAGGGTGTTGCGCAGTGTTTTACGTCGTTTACCAAAAGCAGCCCGCACCACGCGCATCGTATGTGCCACATCCATACCGGGGAGCGGTGGTTCACGACGGCAGCGAAAACGTACAATACAGCTGTCTACTTTGGGTTTGGGCAGAAAACAGCTTGCCGAGACGCGATGTACAATATCGGTTTCTGCGTAAAGCCTTGCTGCAATGGATAGAGAACCATAGTTAGAAGCATTTACGGGTGCCGTTAGGCGTTCGCCTACTTCGAGTTGTGTCATAACCACAAGTC
>JAGLCZ010000278.1 GCA_023145975.1 Candidatus Hydrogenedentota bacterium
GCTGTCGGTATGGCAATTGCCCGCGATCAACTTGGATTAAAGCACCATGTAGTAAGTCTAATCGGAGATGGTGCGATGACGGGCGGCATGGCATTTGAAGCACTCAATCACGCGGGACATCTGGGGTCAAATATGCTGGTTATCCTCAATGATAACGAGATGTCCATTTCGCGCAATGTAGGCGCCCTGGCGCGGTATTTTAATCGTATGATCACCGCTTCCCCCTATAAACGTGCCAAAGAGGATGTAGGAAGCTACGTAAAAACACTTATTGGCAACCGCATGACGCGCACCATCCAGGATATTGAAAAATCCGTAAAAGGATTTATCACCAAAGGAAGCCTGTTCCAGGATTTCGGATTCAACTATATCGGTCCGGTAGATGGTCATGATCTGCCCCTGCTGATTGAAGTACTGTCCCGCTTGAAGCATATGGAAGGACCCATACTCCTCCATTGCACCACCGAAAAAGGAAAAGGCTTAAAGGCCGCAGAAGAAAATCCACAGGCCTATCACGGCGTAAAACCTTTTTCCAAAAGCGATGTGGGCGAAGGTGATCCCGTTCCTGCAAAGAAAAACGGTGACATGCCAATGAAGACCATCACCTTTACCGAGGCCTTTGCAAAGGCTCTTGTGAAGGAAGGCAGGAAAAATGAACATATCGTTGCTATCACTGCTGCCATGCCCACAGGAACAGGTTTATCTCTTTTCGAGGACGCCTTTCCTAATCGGTTTTTCGATGTAGGTATCTGTGAACAGCATGCCGTCACCTTTGCTGCAGGTATGGCGGCGGAAGGACTCGTACCGGTAGTCGCCATCTACTCCACTTTCCTGCAGCGTGGGTACGACCAGGTCGTCCATGATGTCTGTCTGCAGCAGCTGCCCGTTATCTTCGCTATAGACCGGGCAGGTCTGGTTGGTGAAGACAGCCCCACCCAAAACGGAGCATTTGATCTTTCCTTTTTACGTTCTACTCCGAATCTGCGTATCCTTGTTCCCCGGGACGATGTGGATATTGCGCTGATGCTTGCATGGGCAGTAACGGAAAAGCAGCCTGTGGCACTTCGGTATGCCAGAGATGCAGCACCTACCATCGGCAGTGCTGAAGGACGGGATATTACCTGTGCAGAAACCCTGCGGGAAGGCAATGATCTCGTTTTTCTTACGGTGGGTCCCTGCGCTGCAGCAGCATTGGCCGCCGCAGAAAAACTTGCACAGGAAGGACATAACGCAGCCGTTATAGATGCACGTTCCGTCAAGCCGCTCGACACTGCAATGCTGGATGAAATTCGCAGCCTACCCATTATTACCGTTGAAGAGAATGCTCTTGCAGGGGGGTTCGGAAGTGCTGTACTTGAATATTATGAACAGGCAGGATACTTGCAGGAGCTTACGCTTT
>JAGLCZ010000279.1 GCA_023145975.1 Candidatus Hydrogenedentota bacterium
GTCGTTTGACGGCATCCAGTGTGAGGGGCGTGATCGGGGAATTCAGTGCATCGATAATCTCGCCCCGGCTGATTTGTTCGCAATAGCAGACCATGCGTCCATAGTCGGGATTGTCTGCAAGGCGATCTGCATCGTCGTAGGGGTGTTTCCACCAACCGGGCCAGGCAGATTCGGGACGGCTGTCAACAGCTTCCCGATCCTTTTCACATACGAGACCGCAATGTTCGGTCATGCCGTCGACGAGATGGTCGGCAAGTGCCGGGGAGGCGCTGAGACCCGTGGATCGAACGCCTGTAACGGTAACCATACCGGGCATCCCGTCATTAAATCGGAGGAGGAAGCTGCCCTGGGTACAATTACAGCGGAGCCCTGCATAAGCGGCGATGGGCGTGTGTTCGAGGAGATCAGGGCAAAGCTTTCGTGCACTGTTGCGGATTTGCTCTAACCCGTCGGGCGTGGTATCTACAGCACTACGCGCCCGGGGATCCAGATCTTCTGCAGTGGGTCCTGCCAGGATATTTCCGAAAATCGTGGGGGAAACAAGCATTCCTTTGGTTTTCCTGGTAGGCATGGGCAGCAGGATACGGTGGGCAAGGGGGGCACATGCCTTATCATAGAGTAAGAACTGACCCCGACGCGGGTTGGTATCAAAGAGTTCGCCCTCATAGTCTTTGGTGAGATCGCGGCTCCATAGTCCTGCCGCGTTCAGCACGATATTCGCACGGAAAGTTGTACCCGCGACACAGTGCACCGTTTTTTCTGTATCGTCATTGCAGGTGATGGCGGAAACTTCGGCACCGAGTAAGATATCCACGCCGTTTGCGAGGGCAATCTCAGCGTAGGCAAGAGGTACGCCGAAGGGATCGATAATACTTTCGCGGTGTACGAGAAGACCGCCGCGGATTTCGTTGCTTGCGTGGGGTTCAAGGGCGCGTGCGGCATCACCATCGAGAAGTTCAACGTCTTCCACGCCATTTGCAAGTGCTTTCTCATAGGTAGCCGGCAAAGCCTTTGCCTGTTCATCATCGATAGCAAGAACGATGGCACCGCAGCGTTTGAGGGGTACCTTGAGCTTTTCCGCGAGCGCAGGCCATTGCTGCGAAGCGGCGGTGACCAGGCTGGACTCAAGGGTGCCGGGCGTCGCGTCGAATCCGGTATGGATGATCGCGCTGTTCCCCTTACTGGTGCCTTCGCCGATATCGTTGTTTTTGTCGATGAGGAGGATACGGAGCTGGATCTGCGAAAGTTTATAGGCAAGTGCAGTCCCCACGACTCCTGCGCCAATGATGACAATATCATAGGGGGATGCGTCACGATTCGCTGCATTCGGCAGTCGCAGATTTTCCGGGCATCCCGAGCCGGACCATTGATGCCATAGATTTCCCTGGGTCACGAAGAGTTCCTTTCGTTGTTTTGTAGGGGTATTTTACAAAAGATAGGGAGCAGATAGCATTTTATCGTCGTTCCATAGAGATTGAACCGGAATGCTCGCAATCATGGGGGACAGGAATGTCCCCCCTCCGCTAACGCGGTATCCCAACCTGCGAGGACCTTGGGATTCAAATATTGCATCCC
>JAGLCZ010000028.1 GCA_023145975.1 Candidatus Hydrogenedentota bacterium
CATCCGGTGACTATGATCGTGTCGTTGGCTATGCCGCAATTTCCATGGAGTCCTCCCCTTTAATATGAAAACAACAGTACATGATATTTGTTCCTTTATGGAAACGTGGGCACCGCCAGCGTGGGCGTACCCTTGGGATCGAATAGGATTACATACGGGTTGCCCTGCAGAAAAAGTAAAATCTGTTATGGTATGCTTGACAGTAACTCCGTCTGTAGTTGCGGCAGCCATTCGAAATAATATTTCCATGATCGTATCCCATCATCCACTGATCTGGAACCCCTTAAAAACATTGCGCAGCGATAACCCCAACACACAGGTCTGTATTGATCTATGTCGCGCAAATATCGCCTGTTTTATTGCACACACCAACCTGGATGTTGCACCAAATGGGGTCAACGCAGCATTAGCCGCCAAACTGCAGTTACAGGAAACCCGGGTGCTCTTTAAGGAAGAACACCTAAAGCAAACTAAACTAATTACTTTTGTTCCTGAAGCACAATGCAAATCGCTCCTTACCGCTTTGGCAGAGGCAGGCGCGGGTATCATCGGCAACTATAGTCACTGTTCATTTCATACCCCGGGAACCGGAACCTTTCTTCCAAATCCAAAGACTACTCCCTGCAGTGGTCAGAAAAATATTATAAACGAAAAAAAGGAAATCCGACTGGAAATGCGTGTGGACAATGCACAACTATCTGCTGTTCTTACAGTACTACATACGGTACACCCTTATGAAGAACCTGCATTTGAGCTCATTACTCTTGAAAATGAAAATAAGAATATCGGTCTAGGTCTAACAGGTCTCCTGGACTCAACAATGCGTGCAAGTGACTTCGTCGGATATGTACGCAGACAACTCTCTATTCCACATGCGATATTGTATGGCACTAGAAGTAAAAAAATAAATCGGGTGGCGGTATTAGGAGGCAGCGGGGGCGACTATGTAGATCAAATACCCGCCAATATAGACGCATACATTACAGGTGATATAGGGTATCATCAGGTAGAAACCGCCCGCTTATCCGGTCTAACCTGCATTGATGCAACACATTATGGAACGGAACTGCCAATAGTTGACACCATTGCAAAAAAACTTCGAAAAAACTTTCCTGCTATACGTATCACAACGA
>JAGLCZ010000280.1 GCA_023145975.1 Candidatus Hydrogenedentota bacterium
TGTTGTTACGGGCGGGCGGAAATGACGGTGTTAAATATGGTACGTAAAGGGGTATTAGGCGATATTATTCATGCCGAGTGTGGGTACCTCCATGATTGCCGTTCTCTGTTTGCAGGGGTAACACCGGGACGGGAATGGTTTGGTGAGCATATAAAAAATCGTAACGGCAGTTTGTATACCACCCATGGGCTTGGGCCGGTTGCCCAGTGTATGGATATCAATCGTGGTGATCGGATGACACACCTTGTGTCTATGAGCAGCGCCGCTCGCGGCATCAATCGTTTTACACAGGAAAAATTTCCTGAAGGGGATCCGCGACGGGCAGTATCCTATTCTTCGGGTGACGTGAACACCACATTAATACATACAGAACAGGGGCGAACCATTACCGTTGTCTATAATTGCAACAATCCCCGTCCTTACAGTCGTATTAATCTTGTGCAGGGGATAAAGGGAATTGCGTGTGGCTATCCCGACCGTGTTTTTCTCGAGGGAGTGACTACGGGACACGAGTGGGAACCAATGGAAAATTACTTTGAACAATATGAACCTAAACTCTGGCGGGATCATGGTGCGCAGGCGGCTTCCGCAGGACATGGCGGCATGGATTATCTTGAAGACCTGCGCTTGATTCAATGCCTGCAAGCAGGTTCACCGCTGGATATGGACGTTTACGATGCCGCATCCTGGAGTGCCATTGCTGAGGCAAGCGAACGGAGTGTAGCCAATCGCAGTGCGGTGGTAGATATTCCGGATTTTACACGGGGGGCATGGAGTAAGCGTCCGGGATTAGCCGTTCCTGGTGAGGGGATCGCTGGATGAATACAAAACTTTTCCTGATTGTCCTATGTGTAAGCGGTTTTAGCTGGGCTGATAGCTATGAAAAGCTGCCGTTGCTTCCAGATGACGAGGCAGTTTCCGGACAGGACTGGCTGGTTCATGCTGTGGAAAAGAAAGCGACAGTATATGGGATGCCGGACGGGAAAAGTATTGCTTTGTCAAACGGCCTGTTGCGTAGGATATTTCGTATCACGCCGAATGCCGCGACGGTTTCTCTGGACAATCTCCCCTCGGACGAGGCGTTGTTACGCGGCGTCAAGCCGGAGGCCGTGCTGGTGATTGACGGAAAGCGCATTGA
>JAGLCZ010000281.1 GCA_023145975.1 Candidatus Hydrogenedentota bacterium
GCGGCAGTGGTTGCAAATCCGGAAGAAGCCATTATGGCTCGGGTCATGCTGTTTTTCACTAAGCTTTCAGAGAAAGATTTAGACGGTGCTATGGCAGCGGTTGCTGATGATTTCGAACATTATGATTACAAGACAAAGGCGGATCTTCGTGATTTTCTTGCTGACGCTATTGCCACTGGTTTTCTGGATGATATTGAAATCATAACAGATGATGCCGAAGTAGAAATTGATGGAGATGAAGCTGTAGTGTATCCCATTGATATCACAGGTATGTTCGGGACAGCTACGCTGGAACTCGTTGGCGAAATACGAGATGGACAGTATATGTTGACAACCATAGACGCATTTGGTATTTAATTATCGGTTGGAAAGATTTCTACCGGGCGGCTGGAATAGTAATTTTCCAGTCGCCGTTTTTATTGCTGCAGCGAAGTTAATGACTGGCGTGCATTTAAGGTTGAAAAACACCATGCCACAGAATGAAATTTTGCACTTCCGTGGCTTCTTCTCCAGATACTTTTAGAGAAAGAAGAGGTTTTGGGTTATCTTTTTTTAGAATAGTATATTGTACTTCTGCAGCAACTTTGGGTACAGATAATGATGTAATCCCATCGAATAATTGTTGTTCGTCATATATTTCCTGGGTTTCCGGATTTGAAGCACAAACAGAAATATCTGGGTGTTCTGTGGGTATTACTGCGCCCGGATTTAGTTCAAGCCAGTCTCCAATATTTTCTTTCTGGCGCATTTTTTCATCAAATGTAAGAGCGATCTCACTGTCCTCAGTGGTGTATACATAAACCTGAACACTAACAGATTCGGGCGGGGCGGTGGGTTTTACTGCAGGTGCAGATGGGTTTTCAGGGGGGACTTCAGATTCATTCGTTATAATAACAGGCTGTTCTTCTATTTCGGGCGATGTTTCTACAGGTGTAAACAGGTAGATCAGGAAGCCTGCGAGCAGGCATAAGACAGCTATACTGCCAAATAGTAAGCGCCTATGCCGAAAAGCTGTTTGTACGAGTGTGGGAGAGGGAGGGGATGCAGATGGGACTTGCTGTGATTGTTCCGGCATAATTTCTGGTGCAGTGTTGCTCGGTATATCAGAATAATCGTCAAAATCAGCAGAAATATTGCCGGCAACGGTTCCCGGTGTATCACTCTTAACGACTTTTATAGAGGTAGATACCGTTTCATCTGCGAGTATTGTTCCA
Organism: Candidatus Hydrogenedentota bacterium; assembly: GCA_023145975.1. Taxonomy (GTDB): domain Bacteria; phylum Hydrogenedentota; class Hydrogenedentia; order Hydrogenedentales; family CAITNO01; genus SLFT01. The sequence continues at coordinate 1,215 of JAGLCZ010000281.1, forward strand.
TCCGGAACCGACTCCGGTACCTGTTTTACCACGGGTACTTTTGAAACAACCGTTTCTGCTATAGCTACAGCGGTTTCATTGATAACATTCATATCCGGGTTGTCCTTGAGACTTTCCCGCAATGCCAATGCCATGGCGCGTCCGTTTGTATAGCGTTCCTGAGGCTTCTTTGATAGTGCTTTCATAACAACGTTACTGAGTGATTCAGGAACCAGATAATTAAGTTCGTGCGGCGGGGCGGGGGAACTTTTCAAAATGTGGTGCATAATGGTGGTTAATGCTTCACCTGTAAACGGTTTTTCGCCGGTCAACATTTCGTAGAGAATAATTCCTGCTGAAAACAGATCTGACCGTGCGTCTACTTTTTGTCCCATGAATTGTTCCGGACTCATATAGGTGGGTGTTCCGATCAAAGCACCATCTTGCGTCAGGGTCGAATCCTGGGTACGTGCAATACCAAAATCTACAACCTTGAGTACACCCTGGTCTGGAATGAAAATATTAGCAGGCTTTATATCACGGTGAAAAACGCCCTGGTCATGGGCGCAGGCGAGTGCTTCACATATCGGTACACCATACTCTACGACATCTTTAATATCAAATCGACGTTGCTCTTCGATTACTGCGTCAAGGTCTCTTCCCTCAAGAAACTCCATGGCAATATACGCCATGCCCTCTTCTTCGCCCACATCATAAATGGTAATAATATTGGGATGGTTTAATACACCTGCTGCACGCGCCTCCCGCAGGAATCGCTCCAGCATTTCTTTGGCGAGTCCAGAACTTTCTATTACATCCTTGCGTGCTGTTTTAATAGCCACAGTACGCCCCAAAGATGGATCACGCCCCTCATAAACAATACCCATTGCCCCTTTTCCCAATTCCCGAATAATTTCGTATCTTCCCAGTTTTTTCGGAAGAGCAGTGTCTTTCATGGTATAAACCCCTTCCTTTAATTCTTTAAGTGGTCTTGAATTGTATTCAGCCAGCTATTGATGCGTTTTCGGTCCTTAGCAGCAGGGGCTGCCGCCAGATATCGTTCAAATGCATCATAAGCCATCTCCCAGTGATTCTGCTGCACATGCACTATAGCAAGGTTATACAGCGCATTGGCATATTGCTCATCAAGAGCTATCGCCTGATTAAATGCTATTATTGCCTGTTCTGTTCTTCCTGCTTTTCGGTAGGCCTCGCCAAAATCATTAAAGGATTGTGGTTCTTTCGGCAACAACGTAACAACTTCCTCAAATATTTTTATGGCATTCGTATATTCCTCGCGATCCAGATAAATACGTCCAAGGTTACGTCTTGCTACCACGCTTTCCGGACGTAGCGTGAGCGCCTGTTTATAGATCTGAAGGGCACCTTCATCATCATGTGTTTTTCCAAGAAGCACTGCAAGATTAAACCAAGCCTCATAAAAATCAGGTAATAACTCTACTGCTTTACGGTATTCCGCTTGCTTGTCTGAAAAATCCGTTGCCTGGGCACCTCTATTGTAAGCATTCAGTGCACATAGTTCCAGTTGTGATATACCAGCAACGGGAGCCAGATTCTGTTCATAAGATTCCTCTGGTAGTAACGTTTGATACAGACCGTGCCTTTCAAGCATCGAATAAGCATTGTTAATGGGAATCACAATGGTTGCCCAGCTTTGCTCTTCCAATACGCCCATTATTAAACCGACAACTTCCCCTGCCTTATCAAAAACAGGACCACCACTGGAACCGGGTGCTGCTGTAATCTCTGCCTGAATAACGGGAAAGCTTCGAAATGTCCTGTTAGTATTGGATACGATACCAGTTGCCACAGAAAAATCGAGGTTAACCGGCGTGGCAATGGTCACCAGAAGTGCCCCGGCACTTAATGTACGTGCATCTCCGATAACAGATGCAGCAGAAAATTCTCTTGCTGCGCGCAATAATGCCAGTTCTCTTTTAGAATCGACTTCAACCACGGATAATTTGAACGTTGTTCCATCTGATTGGCGGCCTAGTAATGTGTCGATATTATCTACTTGATGTGCCGTTGTTAATATTAGACCACTACGATGAACAATACACCCGCTGCTTTGTGTAGTACCACCGTCGTTGCGAGTGCCTTCAATAATTAAGACAGATGATTTATTTTTTGAAACCAACTCTTCAATGGAAGTATCACTTGCCAGTGCGTTCATGCTGAAAAGAATTAAAAATATACAGTGCTGTACTAAAGTACCAGCTAAAACTGTATTTTTCATAAATGTCACTCCTGATTCCCATACCCTGTTATAAATAGTTTCCCGTTATTATAGCACCATCGCTTG
>JAGLCZ010000282.1 GCA_023145975.1 Candidatus Hydrogenedentota bacterium
GCTGGCGTTTTGATGCTAACCGCGCATGGGATTTTGCAGACGCGCTGCGTTTTTGTGATGTTCTTGCAGGGAGTGATGCGGCGTATGTGGAAGAGCCGCTGCAGGAACCCGGGCTTTTGCCGCAACTCCATAAGAAAACAGGTATTCCCTATGCCGTTGACGAGACTTTGCAGGAGTTAAGTACCTATTTATTTTCCTCCAATATGGATATTTCTTCAGAGGAGGGAAAGCTTCTTTTTGCTTTGGTAGAAAACGCGCAGGCGTTGGTGTGGAAACCCGGCTTATGTATGTCCCCTGCTCGTATGGGGCTGCAAAGATCTGTCCCTGTGGTATTGAGTGCCGCCTATGAGTCCGGCGTGGGTACTGCTGCAATTCTTGATTATGCCGCCCAAAAGGAATACAGCCTGTGTGCAGCGGGGATTGATACGTACAGCCGGCTTGCGGTCGATGTACTTCATGGACAGTTGCCCGTTTTTCAGGGGGAGGCATCTATGCAGGCCGTTAGAGATACGGCAGGCTCTGTAAACACCAAAATGTTGAAAGAGGTATGGCATGTGTAGGGAAGTATTAAAATCAATAAGGGCGTGTCCTGTTGCCGTTCGTGCACAAAAATCTCCAGAATCAATTGCTTTCATTGCAGCTGGGAAGTCATTTTCTTATCACGATTTTCATTTAGAAATTTCCGCATGTCAAGTGCGGCTGCAATCACAGGGGATACGTGCAGGGGATCGGGTGCTTCTCAGTGATCTATGTCCCTTAGACAGTTGTATTATGTTGTGGACACTTTTTCGAATGGGTGCAGTTGCTTGTCCCGTGAACCCCTTATTACCCCGAAAAAATCTGGATGCGGTCATGGCTGTGCTGGAACCGCAATGGGTATGTCATCCTGCTGAAAGTGCTGCAGCTTGTCCCGTATTTCAACGTCTGGAATGTTTTGATGAAGAGGGAACGGAGCGGGGGAGTACCTTCTTTTTTACAGCAGGGCGGGATGCTGCTGTCGTGATGACTTCAGGGAGTTCCGGTACTCCCCGTTTAGCGATACATAGTTTTGAGAATTATATGCAGGGAGCAATTGCAGCCAACCGAAATATGCCTGTTGTTCCCGGCGACCGCTGGTTGTTGTCTTTACCCTTGTTTCATGTGGCTGGACTTGCTGTTTTATTTCGATGTGCCCTTGCCGGTGCTGCGGTGGTGGTTCCTGAAGCAGACATGTCATTTGAAGAAGCACTGATTCAATCCTGTGCTACCCAGGTATCACTTGTGCCGACACAGTTATATCGGTTACTCAAATCTGCAACCTCTACCGAAATGCTTCGATCTATGAA
>JAGLCZ010000283.1 GCA_023145975.1 Candidatus Hydrogenedentota bacterium
GTAACTACGCGGCTGACGTCTGCAAAAATAAAATTCAGGGTGCCGTGTTCAAGTACGCTGCCATGACCCACCTGCACAATATTTGCCAGGTAAGGTGCGTTACCTTCGCGCACGCGAGTAACATTCGGGTTGAGTCCAGCTTCGAAACTGCGGTAGCATAAACGCCCCATGACTTCACATAACATCTCGCTGTCACTGGGGGCATCACTTTTCCAGTTCGGGGCGCCGACATGATCCAAATAGTCCTGCAATCCCCCTTCAACAAGCCTTGTCTCGCCGACCAGAAATACTTTCGGTTTTACGAATTTCACAAACGGTTCCTTCAATTACAGAAATGTTAATTACTTCGCAGCCTTGGCAGGAAGCCGTATTAACAAACCCTACATTTTGCGTACCTAGTGTCAAACAGCACAACATATAGAATTATGCACCCTTTGGAAGGAAAAATCAAGCACTATTTTTGAGTAGTATGTTTGGTTGAAATACACAGTATCCGCATAAAATTGCTAACTGCTTAAAAAGGTATAAGATGCGACCATTATCTGGGGGTACGCCAGCCTTCACTTTCAAGATAGGTGATTGCAGAGGGGAGGCTGCATTGACCATGGATGAGCGGGTACCGATGAAAACCGCGTTCGCGTAAACTTGCGGCATTTTTTATATGAAATCCGCCGGTGCGTGTTATGTATTGTCCCCAGATGCCGTGGGTGTCATTATGATATACAGGGCGGTGTAAGTTTATGACCCATTCCGGTGGAAAAAACTTTTGAAAGGGGGGAAGATTATTCAGCCAGCTGCCGCAGAAAAGGGTTTGAAGGTTTGGATGTTGGTCACACGTATCATAGATAAGATAGAGGAGGTCGGCAGCGAAATCCATTGGGTGGTCAAACACAGAATCCGGGCGATATATGTTGGCGATATGGACACTCATCACATTATTTTCACGGAAAGTAACCGTCCATGCACCGTAGGGTCGCGTTTTGTTTTTTCGGAGAGGTCGCGAATCATCGAAAATCCTGGGTTCCATGAATGGCCACAGATATTCAAGACAGGAGTTTTCGAAATCACGTGAGTTATTCTCTTGCCCATAGTGTTCATAGAAAGTGCAAATATTACTTCGAATATCTGTCCAGACAGGGTGCGAAAATTCCATTTCAGACGGGATAGTATTTTCGTAATAAATGGTTTTATGCCACAGATCTATATAGCGGTCAAGAATGTTGGGAAGGGATGGCGCGTCCGTTTTCTTTGACCAGCGCCAGGCATAATACATCATCAGCGGTATGCTGCCGCGTATCTGTGTTTCATAGGCACGGTAAAAAAGGTCTTTTTCAAAAGAGGCGGTCAAGGCTGTTCTTGCGGGGTTGCGACCCGGGGTATTTCTTTCGGTAAAAGAGATAGCGGTGGTTCTACGAGAGCGATGACTTTGGCGCTGCGGATGGCAAAATCCGCAACGGCTTCATTCATAGCTGCTGCAAAGGCTGCTGCATCATCTGAAGACAGCGGTACCGTTATTCGTAGTGTTTGTGCCC
>JAGLCZ010000284.1 GCA_023145975.1 Candidatus Hydrogenedentota bacterium
CTTGAACTATGCCGTATGTACCGCATTCGCACTCATCAACACAGTGCCTTCGCTGAAATCCGATTATTCCCTAGAAAAAATGAAGACAGACCTGACCAATAACTGATATAAAAACGTATGTGGCCTTTTCGCAAATACCCCCGGGATTGGCATGATGCCGAAGATTTAGCTGCCTCCTATTTATGGCGCCGCGGCTATAAAATCCTGCATCGCAATCTGCGACTGGATCGGTTTGAACTCGATATCGTTGTACAAAAGGGAGATACCGTGGTCTTTGTCGAAGTGCGTTCCCGCACCAATGACGCTGTCAGTACCCCTGAAGAAACCGTGCAGTATACCAAACGTCAACATTTACGTGCAGCAGCAAAACGGTATTTGGCACGATACGGGCAACAGGATTTATACTATCGTTTTGACGTAATCGGCGTAGTCATGCCCCCGGGAAAACGCCCAAAAATAAAACACTACGAAAACGCTTTCACGATGGATGCATAAAATATTATAGGGGAATGAATCTCCATTTTGACTTATACGCTACTTAATTGATATACTCCCCTCCTCTTAAACCCTCAGATTATACCCGCATTTTTTGTGTGGGCGTTTGTTATGTTGGGGCGTAGCCAAGTTGGTAAGGCACCAGGTTTTGGATCTGGTTATCGTTGGTTCGAGTCCAACCGCCCCAGCCATTTATTTTCACGCACGACGGGTAAGTTTAACCGGGTATGAAAGGCAATGATTCGTGGATTTTTCCAGCAACATGAAAGTTTTCAGTTGTGGCGCTTCTCAGGCGTTGACAGACGGGATCTGTCGTCACCTGGGTGTTTCGCCCGGTTGTGCCCTGGTAGATACATTCAGTGACGGTGAAATTCACATGCAGATACAAGAGCATGTACGCGGGCATGATGTATTTATTGTGAATAGCACCGCACCCCCTGTAAACGACAATCTGATGCAAATGCTGATGTTCTGTGATGCTGCATTGCGTGCATCGGCAGAACGCATTACTGCGGTCATCCCCTATTTTGGATATGCACGACAGGATCGAAAAGATAAACCCCGCGTACCGATTACTGCCAAACTGGTTGCTAACCTGATTACAGCGGCAGGAGCGGATCGCGTATTAACCGTGGATTTACACTGCGGGCAGATACAGGGTTTTTTTGATATTTTGGTAGATCATCTATCCGCTGACATCGTATTTTGCGATTATTTCAAAGAGATCGGCATTCAGAAAAATCTGACCGTGGTCTCCCCGGATATGGGCAGCGTAGGACGGGCGCGTAGTTTTGCAGGTCGCCTCGGTGCACCCATTGCTATCGTAGATAAAAGAAGACCCCGCGAAAATGAATCAGAAGTAATGAACATCATCGGCAATGTTGAAGGGCGTCATGCCCTGCTGATTGATGATATGATAGATACGGGCGGCACGCTTGTAAAAGCAGCGGCTGCCATAAAGGAACAAGGGGCATGTAGTGTGCGTGCTTGCGCAACGCATCCCGTGTTCAGCGGACCGGCACTCGATTTACTCGAGGCGTCTGTGTTGGAAGAAGTGGTGGTATGTGATTCCATCCCCCTCACCAAAAGGGCGCAGGCAAACCCGAAAATACGGGTATTAACGCTTGCACCACTGGTGGGTGAAGCAATTCGGCGTATCCACAAAGATGAATCGATCAGTAGTTTATTTAGTTCCTGAAAACGATTCGGAGACATGAAAAATGAAGCTTGTAACAATTGAGTCAACCCTTCGTGAAACTGGAAACAAAGCCAAAAGAGTGCAAACACGCGCCACAGGTAATGTTCCGGCAGTGATATACGGCAATAAGGAAGAACCCGTTTCTATAGCCGTCAACGACAAATTTATTGAGAAACTATTGCACACAGAGGGCGGTGCACATGCAATCGTGCAGTTGAATTTTGAAAATACACCTGATTGCAATACGCCTGCATTAATAAAAGCAGTGCAGCGCCACCCCATCAGAGACACCCTGGTACACATAGACTTCCTCAGGATTCGCCTTGACCAGCGTATCCAAAGTCGGGTTAGTGTTGTGTTAACAGGACGTGCCAAGGGTTTTCTTGAAGGCGGTGTAACTGATCATCAGCTTCGTGAAATCGAAATTGAATGTCTTGCCATGGAAATGCCGGATCATATTGAGGTGGATATCACCGAACTTGAGCTGGGCGACAGTATACACGTATCTGATTTGGAAGTAGCAGAAGGCATCACCATACTTACCAATGCGAAATTCGCTGTTGCGTCAATTCATGCACCACGCGTATTGAAAACGGAAGAAGAAGAAGCAGCTGAAGCGGCTGAAGCAGCTGAAACGGCTGAAGGTGAAGAAGGCGGTGAAGGCGAAGAAAATAAAGAAGATGGAAAAGAAGATAAAGAAGGCAAAAAATAACGGCTTCGGTTCGTTATATAACTGTTGCAAGAAGATTTATAACTGTGAAACTAATCGCAGGCTTGGGCAATCCGGGCGCAAAATATACGCATACCCGGCATAATCTGGGTTTTATGGCTGTGGAACTGCTGGCTTCGAAGATGGATGCCCCATTCACACGCATACAGAATGAAGCAAAGTTTGCTCGCGGTCGTTACGGCGGTTCCACTGTTATACTGGTGAAACCACAAGGGTATATGAATACCAGTGGTCGGTCAATAGCAGCGATTGCCCGAAAGAACGGCTGTGCTATTAAGGATATACTTGTGCTGGTAGATGATCGGCATCTGCCCCTGGGTAAGATTAGATTACGGGCTGAAGGCAGTGCAGGCGGACACAATGGGTTGAAATCTATCAACGCGTGTCTTGGCTCGGACGGCTACCCCCGTTTACGCATGGGCATGGGTTCCGAACTCATGGCACAAATGAATGAACTGAGTGCTTATGTATTATCGCGTTTTCGGTCTGAAGAAATGGAACAGGTTGCTAAAATGACTGAAGAAACGGCGCAGGCAGCGTTATACTGGATCAAGAACGGTGTGGAACAAACAATGAACCGCTATAATTAATGGCGCTACAGAAAGGAATGTGTGACTATGCCCAACAATAAAAAGCATACCATCAGCGTTCTGGTGGCGAATCAGTTTGGTGTTCTAGCCCGTGTTTCGGGCATGTTCAGCGCACGGGGCTACAATATATTAAGTCTATGCGTTGGTGAAACGGAAGATATAACCGTATCCCGTATGACTGTTACAGTTCGTGGTGCTGACAGCGTGCTCGCCCAGATCATTCAGCAGTTGAATAAATTGGTAGATGTGATTGCAGTCGAAGATTTAACTGCGGCTTCTTTCGTTGAACGTGAACTGATCATGGTACGCATAGCCGTAAACAGTAAACAGCGCAGCGAAGCCCTTGAAATCGCAGAAATCTTTCGCGGTAAAATAGTGGACCTTGATAATAAAACAATGACTATTGAAGTAACCGGTGCCCAGGGAAAAATTATCGCATTTATTGAAATGATGCAAAAATTTGGCATCCTTGAACTGGTGCGCACAGGCGAAATTGCAATCCGTCGTGCAGCAGACTGCCAAATTAACGACGGGGCAGATGCCTCGGAAGTGTGATTTACTGATCTTATTATAAGTAACTATATTTTAAAATTCTATTTGGGTTGACGACCCTTGCCGATTTTTGGTATGATATTGACCCACGTCTTGAAAAAGACCTGTTACATACTGGTGGAATGTCCGAGTGGTTAAAGGAGACGGGCTGTAAACCCGTTGGCTAACGCCTACGTTGGTTCAAATCCAACTTCCACCACCATGTACGTATTATCACGCCGTAAGGCGTTTTTATAGATAGTAATCAATCGAAGCGGGAATAGCTCAGTTGGTAGAGCATCAGCCTTCCAAGCTGAGGGTCGCGCGTTCGAATCTCGTTGCCCGCTCCATTTTTTT
>JAGLCZ010000285.1 GCA_023145975.1 Candidatus Hydrogenedentota bacterium
AACATTCAGTACCTGACCCACCTGTGCATCAGAAATATTCACGCGAAATACATCCGAATCACCGGGCCATAAAATACCGGAATCGTCTATCGTGTCGCTTATTTCCACAGCAACACCAGTATCTGCCCCGAAATTATCTGTATAGTTTCGGTGATCATCTTCGGCAACAGCAACAGTAAATGCTACGTCAACGACATCAGCGTCAATACCCGACGTTACAACGTACACTGCCGTATCCGCATCTGCATTGTCATAATAGGCAACCAAGCTCTTGGATTGCAGACTGTCAGCGGGCCATTCGTCCATTGCTTCTACGTCAAAATCAGTCTGTCCACCATTTATAGTCCTCACTTCCAGGCGATTGGCACCTTCCGATTGAACCTGATAGAAAAAATGTGCGCGAGGAGCAGTGAAAACATGCATATCCGTATCAGTCTGCCACAAAATACCTTGTCCATTTGTCCCTACAGCAAAAGAAGTTGCACTGGTAGTGTTTTCCAGATGAGCGTCTACATGATCATCGCCAATAACAGCGACTGAATAGTCACCCATGTCAAGGCGGAATGGATTAAGTGGTTTATGAAGCATCTTTACCGAGAAAGGAATATTTTCTTCCGCTCTATCGGTCTGAAAAATAGCCATATCATTGCTACCATCAATTTCACGTTTCAAAAATACCGACAGACCCAGAGCAACATCATCCAACGGCTCTACTTCCGTGTTGCCGCTCACATTCAGACGTAAGTCATAGGCGCCACGAGTTTCCACCCAATAGGTGCTGTACGGTGCGGCAGCAAAATCAAACCAGTCCTCATCGGCACGGGTAAGGTATCCCGGAACTTCCGTTTCCTCATTTAAGTTTGGTGTATCAACCGGCGTTGCAAGGGCAGGTAAATTGCCATGATCATCCAAAAATACCCGCAGTAAATATTCACTTCCGAAGAACTCCTGATCTGCTGTCAGGTCTACATGCCCCGATTCAAGAGGCGCACCTTCCAAGCTTACAAGAACATAGTAGCGTCCTGCATTAGGTGCATATAGAGGCTGCGGCTCGCAGTTATCACAATCCACTACTTCACAGGTAATATCGCCCAGAGGACTATACACCAATGCTGTAACATGGCCTCGACTGGCTGCAGGCTCCATGAACTCAATCATATAATTTGAGTCTTCCGCTGCATCAAAGTAAAACCAGTCATGCTTATTTACTTTAACTTCCCCTTTCAGGAACGGTGCTTCATCACTGGCGGGGTTGTAAATAGTAAGAGCATTGGCATCTGCACTTTCTGCGACACTGCTTACCTGTATATTATAGGTGCGCACGTCATAATAAGCAGCAAGACGAACATCCTCCTCTTTGCAGTTGGGCAAACATTCGAGCATGAGTGCTGCCTGTACCACAACGTAATATGTTGCAGTTTCCTCTGCCACAAAACTTGGAATGGCAATAGCTTTATTTTCAGTGGTTTTCAGGAGAAATTCCTCTTCCACACCACCTACAGCAGGATGTTCCCAATAGTAAAAGTCCGGGTGTAATGGGTCGGTAGTCCACAACATAATTGCTGTTTTCTCTTTGGCTTCACTTTCTATACCTTTGAAAAGCATAATGTTGATGGGTGCATTTCCGGAAGAAAGTATATAGTACTTTCGCCCTGCTTCCGCATCAAACCGATACCATTCCCAATTCCCAGTACTCAAATCAGTATTCAAGGTCATCGCATCCCCATCAACTGTTAATGGAAAAGGATCAGGATCGCCAGGCACTAAAATTATGCCGGATACTCCCGGTGAAGTAGTCGCTACAGACCCTGATGGCGGACATCCTGTAAGCATTCCCGCTACGACTGGAAGAACCAGTGCCACGAAAATCAAAATACGGCTGTTCTTAGTAAAATTACATACCCATTGCATAGCAAATTCTCCTGTTTTCCTGTTTTAACCCAATGACACCCATGAAACATTTTCACGATGTCTTATACCAAAGTTTTGGTGGACATAAAGCTGATTACATACCCTCGCACAAGCCCAAACCTAACCAGACGCTTATTTTATCATGCCTGCCAATGCTCTGTCAATCACTTCTTCTGATCAAAAACG
>JAGLCZ010000286.1 GCA_023145975.1 Candidatus Hydrogenedentota bacterium
GAAGGTCCCGGTGCCGGTCAGGCGAGCGGCTTATATGGCGCTGGCGGCAGCTACGGTGGTGTGGGAGCAGTGGAAGAAGGTATACCCGCGAGCTATACGTATGGCAGTCTGTTTGTTCCTGATGAGGATGGCAGCGGCGGCGGTGGTCCTCAGGGTGGTTATGGTGGTGGTGTACTGTTCATAACCGTGGCGGATACGCTGACGGTGAATGGTACTATTGCTGCCGATGGCGGCAATGCGGTTGACAGAAGTGGTGGCGGCAGCGGCGGTAGTGTCTATATTATTGCCGATACGCTGACGGGTTCCGGAATGATTGGTGCCCGTGGTGGTAGAGGCGGCGACTATTATGGGTATCATGCCGGCGGCGGTGGTGGTCGTGTTGCAGTATATTGCAACACCAATTTGTTCACAGGTACATTCGATGTAGCGGGAGGTGCTACTAATGGTCAGGAAGGTACTGCCCGATTACTTCTGCTGACACCAACAGAACTGACACAGGGTGTTCCCGGGACTGCGCTTATAGAGACCATTCAAACGCCTATATTTGTATTTGAGGTGACTCCGGCAATGGCGGCTTCCGGTAGTGGATTGCTTCTCTCCGTGGAGACACAGGCGGGAGACGGTAACTGGAATTTATATGGTCGTTTTGGCGGTGCAGTACCGGGCAATGTAGAGCGCTGGAGCGATTCAGGGGTTACGCGCACGGACGCATATGCCTGGTTCGAAGGAATTCCTGTAGCGGGAATGTATTATTTGTGTACAGATTATTTGCCGCCTGAAGGCGGTGATACGGTTACGCCGGAAGTTCGTGTGACTGCGCAGTTGGTGGATCGTTATGTAGATACGGTTTCAACGTATGAAGGCAGCAATAACCGTTCCATCACTGTGACTATTGCGGGTATCGGTTTCGAGCAAGGTGTACAGGTGGAATTGCGGGATGCGGAAGGCGTTGTTATTGCCACGTTTACGCCCAGCAGTGGTACGAGCTCAAGTATGTCGGTTACCTTTACCTTGCTTGGTCTGGCACCCGGTGATTATGAAATCGTAGTGATTTGGCCGGATGCTGAGGAGTATGCCATTGCTCAGATGTTTGTCATAACGGGTCAGCAGGGAACACTTCTCAAGACGATTGCCGCCCATACGAGCGGTATAGGGTCTGTTATGTACAATGCTGATGGTACGCAGCTGCTTAGCGGATCGGATGACCGCAGTGCCTGCCGTTGGAGTACAGCAACCGGAGATGAACTGAAACGGTATTTGGGTCATTCCAGCGGTGTTCGCCGTGCCGTTTTCTCCCCCGATGAATTAGAGGTGGCTACAGGTAGTTATGACAGCACCATGCGCTTGTGGGATAGTGATACTGGTGACCAGCTGGGTTCCTACTCTCAGTCTACAGGCGGCTCTGTAAATACGGTAGCCTTTGATCCGGATGGTGACCATGTGTTTACAGGCTATAATAATGGAGAAGGCGTTGCCTGGGATCTCGATGCAGGTGTGCAGGCTTTGTACTTCGGTAGTCTGGCATCGGCAGTTACTTCTTCGCAGTATTTCTTTGACGGTTTGCGTTTGGTGACCGGGCACAGTGATGGTAATGTGCGGTTATGGGACGGTGCAACAGGTGACCTGCTTGCAACGTTTGCAACGGGGATACCCGGTGCTGTATCCGCTGCGTTTTCGCCTGATGCGCGTCGTGTTGTTACGGGCGGCGCAAGCGGAACCGTGCAGTTGTGGGATGTATTATCCGGCAGTAAGGTGCTTGATCTTGTCGGGCATGATGGGCAGCAGATTAATGGTGTTGCATTTTCGCCGGACGGAAATTACATGCTGTCGGCAGGTGACAATGGCAAGACTACTATCTGGCATGCCTCCCGTGGGATAGAAATCATGACGTTGACCCATCCCGGAACTTCGCGGGCTTTATCGGCTGATTTCTCACCGGATGGTTCCAAGGTGGCTACCAGTCATGCCAATGGACAGATATTGATATGGCTGACGGGTTTACGTGCGATGGATACACGTGAAGCAATGAATATCGCACTGGGGCAGACGGTAATCGGAGAAGCGATGCGTTTCGAGTATGAGGATTACCTGCTGAACCTCGGTATGACAACGGCTTCAAATGTAATTATACGGTTGACTCCTGACGAAGCTGCGGGACAGTGGCGTCTTCTTGGTAGTTTGGGGATGCTTCCCACATTGGCAATGGCAGACTGGACCGCCGTTCCTGCAGGCGGCGGCACGGCGTATGAGATTATTGTACCGGGTCCCATTTCCGGGGCATTGTACTTCAGTCTGTACTACGCGGAGTGGAGCAAGTTCCTGTCAGGCGGGTATACGCTGGAGTGCATTGAAGCAGATACGTATTTGTCCGGTATATCTCCCGATAGCGGTCTTAACGCGGGTGTGGTTACAGCGAATCTGGTGGGTGCAGGCTTTGAGCCTGATGTTGTTGTTGAACTGCGTTCCAGTGGCGGTGCGTTGCTGACCACGGGAACGGTATCCTCGCAAACAACGACAAAGCTGACCTTTGCCTGTGATCTTAGCGGTGTTACGCCGCAGACGGCAGATGTTGTGGTTGTCTGGTCGGATATGACGGAAGAGATATTACCGGCTGCCTTCGAAATAGAAGACGGCACGGAAGCGGTCGGTCCGATTCTGGAGGCATTTTTGGAAGCGCCTTCAGAATTCCGCAATGGTCGGGTGTATACCCTTTGGCTTGAATATGCCAACGTGGGTGATATGGAAATGCCCGCACCGTTGTTCGTGGTATCCAGTCGGCTTCTGAAAACCGGTAAGGCAGACGACGGTACGGCAATGCGTCTGTCCGGTGATCGACCCTGGCAGTACGGAAGCCTACAGATTCTTGGTGTCAGCCCTGTGGGTAATCCCAGTGTGTTGTCACCAGGTGTGCGCAACCGTGTGCCTATTTACTTCATGACTTCCAACCAGGATATTAATTTCACGCTCGGTTCTATAACAGATGAAAACTGCGATGTTTCCATCAACTGGGCTTCCCTTGAATTGGATATGCGCCCCGACGATATTTCTGATGCGGACTGGACAACGTTGTGGCCTTTGCTGCTGGATGAGTTAGGTAATACCTGGTGTGATTATCTGGCTACGCTGGGAGCTTATGCGGATATTCTGGGGCAGCGTGGTGAAGATCCTTCCGATGTGGACAGCCTGATGGAACTTATTTCCTCTTCGGTATTCGGATCCTCTGTTGCTGCGATTACGGGCACACTGCTTGATGCCGATACGGGTGCGCCAATCGAAGGGGTGAATATCCTTGCGCAGATTGACGGACTGGATATTCCGGACGAAGGCGAATGGGATCCCGAGGATAATCCAGAACAATATAGTCCCGGAATTGTTTACGAGGCTGTGACAGGACCCGGCGGTTCCTTTATCTTTACAGGCGTAATAGATGGTACCTACAGTTTCTATGTGGAAGATCATTACTTTGACACGACGCCCTTTGCAACGGTGCAAAACCAGATGGA
>JAGLCZ010000287.1 GCA_023145975.1 Candidatus Hydrogenedentota bacterium
CAAGGTTAAAAGTAGTGCATTCTGGCAGGAAGTAACCGTGGAAGCCCTGGAGGAACTGCGGCGGGAACTGCGTGGTATCATGCATTGTTGCAACAAGCCCACCGTCCTGAAACCCCGTCCCCTGGAACTGGATGTAACTGACTCCGACGAGGAAACAGCAGAACAAATTGTGAAACTGGAAGGGCTTGATCTCGCCGCCTATCGGCAGCGCGTGGAAAGTGTCTTCAGAGAATTGTTCAATGAAACGCCTGCCCTGCAAAAAATTAAAGCGGGGCAAACCGTATCAAAAGAAGAGCTGCGCGATTTGATTACCAGAGTCATGCTAAAAGAACCCAATCTGAAGGTGGATGACCTGCTGGTCCATTTCCCAAACGAGGCGAATCGGCTTGATCTCGCTATTCGTCAGGTCATCGGACTGGACGGGGAAGCAGTAAATGCCCATTTTATCCGTTTTGTGCAGAAGTACCCGAATTTATCCTCCCACCAGATTCGATTCCTCGAACTTATTAAGCAGCATATTGCCCGCTTCGGCGCACTGCAGCTTGAAAAACTGTATGAATCGCCCTTCACCCAGGTTCACAGTGATGGCGTGGACGGGGTTTTTACCGATGAATCGCAAATCAATGAACTGATTGAACTGATTAGCGAAATTAATAAAATAGCCCCGGTGGGCAGTAACGAATAAAAGGGAATCCTATGATTAATGGTGTCTTAAAAAGTAAACTCGATAAACTCTGGCTTGATTTTTTTGCTGGGGGTATTGCCAATCCGCTTACAGTCATTGAACAGATTACCCTGTTAATGTTTTCACGCATGCTTGATATGCAGGAAATGCGGGCGGAAAAACGGGCGAAACGGCTCAAACAGGAACGGGGCGACCCCGTATTTCCCAAGGAAAAACAGCATTTGCGCTGGTCTCATCTGATCAATCTCGGTGCCCAGGAACAGCTTGATCTCATGCTTCGGGAAATACTGCCTTTCTTCAAGGGACACATGGTCAACCGTAGTTCCCTCGGTAAGTACATGCAGGATGTACAGTGTCTCATCCAAAAACCCAGCCTCATGAAAACCGCCGTCAATGCCGTGAACGACCTGCCCCTGCACCAGGGCGATACCAAGGGCGACCTCTACGAGTATATGTTGGGAAAACTGACCATGGCAGGGTACACAGGTGCCTTCCGTACCCCGCGCCATGTCATCCGTGCCATGGTAGAAATGCTGCAGGTTAAACCTATGGAAATGGTGTGTGATCCCGCATGCGGTACCGGCGGGTTCCTCATCGAAACGATGGAATATCTGCGGCGTACCCATTCCTCAAAGAAACTGGTCCACGACGAAACAGACGAAAAGTCCGGCGAGGTCATTAAGAACGACCACGGTGACCCGATACAGGTCTATCCCGGCGACCTGCTCGATCCCTACCGCAACCATATTGAGAAGGACATGTTCCACGGCTTCGATTTCGACGCCACCATGCTGCGTATTGCTGCCATGAACATGCTGCTCCACGGTATCGAATCCCCCTGTATCGAATATCAGGACAGCCTGTCTGACAATTTTGCAGACCGTTTCCCCGAGTACCACGAAAATGCCTTTGATGTCATTCTGGCAAATCCACCGTTTAAAGGAAGTATTGATGCTGATAGTGTCCATAAAAGCCTGACATCTGTTGCCAAAACTAAAAAGACAGAACTGCTCTTCCTGGTACTTATGATGCGTATGCTCAAAACAGGAGGACGCTGTGCTGTCATCGTGCCCGATGGCGTGCTCTTTGGCAGTGCCGCCGCACATAAGGCGGTACGGCGCATGATTGTGGAAGACAACCAGCTTCAGGCGGTAATCAGTCTGCCCTCCGGCGTATTCAAACCCTATGCAGGCGTGTCCACTGCCATATTGTTTTTCACCAAGGGCGGGGAAACCAAAGATGTATGGTTCTACAAGGTGGAGAACGACGGCTATTCCCTGGACGATAAGCGCGACCCTGTCCCGAACTCCGACCTGCCCGACCTCGTCAAGAAATGGCATAAGCGGAACGTCAAGAAAATGCAGGACCGTACTGCACAATGTTTCTTTGTGCCCAGGGCGGATATCGCCGCTAATAAGTATGACCTCTCTATCAACCGCTACCGCGAAGTGATCTATGAGGAAAAGGAATATGATCCGCCCAAAGTTATTCTCGCCAATCTCCGCGAACTGGAAAAAGAAATCATGACGGATATTGACGAACTGGAAGGAATGCTGGGATGAATAAAAAAATAACAGGACAAAAGAATCTTAGGATTAATAAGGAACAGGAAGACTACCACAGGTTTTATACCGGTGTTGAGGATGTGCTGGAATATGCACGGCATATGGTTGTAAGTACTGCCAACGCCATTATGACTGCCACCTACTGGGAAATCGGACGGCGTATCGTGGAATTTGAGCAGGAAGGGAAAGCACGGGCAACTTATGGTGCTGAAGTAATAAAACGATTGTCAGGCGACCTGAAAGGACGTTTCGGGCGAGGGTTCGGCGTGGATAATCTCCAACGGTTTCGTACGTTTTATCTGGCTTATCCACAAGACAAAATTTACGCGACACTGTCGCGTATTTCTGATGAAGAAGGCGGAAAGGGAAAATACGCGACAGTGTCGCGTATTTCTGCACTGGTTAATCATCAGGACCTCAAAGAAGTAATTCCATTGGAGATGGCTGCGCAATTTTTCCCGCTGCCATGGTCGGCTTATGTGCGGTTGCTCTCGGTAAAAAACGAACAGGCACGGTGTTTTTATGAGACCGAAGCACTGCGTGGCGGGTGGTCGGTCCGGCAGCTTAACAGGCAAATCGAGTCCCAGTTCTATGAGCGTACCGCACTATCAAAAAACAAGGCTGCCATG
>JAGLCZ010000288.1 GCA_023145975.1 Candidatus Hydrogenedentota bacterium
TTTGACAAGCGTCTTCTCTCGTGGGACGGTGATCCCAATCAAATACCGACACGGGGAGAACAGTTTATTTCTGTGGATACTACGGCGCGATGGCGTATTGCGGATCCGCTTATATTTATGCAGCGGGTACGGGATGAGCGGGGTGCTATTAACCGTCTCAACGATATTCTGGACTCGGTGGTACGCGATCATATTTCTTCCAGTGAATTGGCAGAGATTGTCCGTTCTCATGACTGGGCGGTGACAGAGGATGATTTGAAACGCGCCTTGGCGGCAAAGGATGAGGAAGAAGATTTGCTGCAGAAAGTGCATATTGGGCGGGAGCAGCTGGTTGCTTCCATTCTTGAAACGGCACAAAAGCAGATGCACGATTATGGCATTGTGCTGGAAGACATTCGTATTAAGCGGATTGATTATGTGCAGGCGGTACAGGAACGTGTATTTGAGCGCATGATTGCGGAACGCCAACGTATTGCCGAAGAGTTTCGTTCGGAAGGGCAGGGGCGTGCCGCTCAGATTGAAGGGCAGACAGCACGACTACTGGCAGAAATAACTTCAGAGGCCGAGCGTAAGGCGGAAATCATTCGGGGAGATGCCGACGCCGAAGCTACCCGTATTTATAATGGCGCATTTGGCGCGGATCCGGAGTTTTACACCTTCTTTCGCACCTTGGAGAGCTATGGCGAATCGCTGGGAAAAGATGTTACCCTTATCATAAGTTCAGATTCCGAATACTTCCATTTTCTTCGTGACATTGATTCAGGGAAGTAAAACATAAGAACGGACCACTGCGCCGCACCTATGAAACAGTTCCCGTTACTTTTAGTTCTGGTTGTTTTTGGGAGTGCGTTCTCCTGTCTTGCTGCCGGTAGGGGGGCAGGTATACCGAAAGTAAAGCCGGAAGATCGCATCTGCATGGCGTTATACACCACCTGTAATGATGTGTTGAAGATGACCGTCCAATTCTATCCGTTGCAGGAAGGTGAAAGTCGAACCGTCTTTCTGAAGATTAATAAAGGGGCAGCGTGGAAAACGGTTGCGGAAACCCGAATTACCCGGGAGGACTATGGTAATAAGAGGAAGGACAAGACATGGACGGCTCATTTTCGGGTGAATGGTTGGGATATGACCCGGGACTGGCGATATCAGGTTCGTGCCCTTAACGGGGTTGCTGTGTATGAGGGACTGGTTCGTCGCGACCCGGTGGAGAAGAACGAGATTGTAGTGGCTGTATTTACGGGCAACTCAATCTATGAAGGACACGGAGGCGATATTCCTCGCACCGACCTTGTCGAGAACATAAAAAAGATGAATCCGGATCTGCTCTTCTTTTCCGGTGATCAGGTTTATGATCACAAACGCCATCTGGGTTATTGGCTTCGCTTTGGGCGGGACTTTGGTGAGATTATCCGTAATACGCCCACCATTACCATTCCCGATGACCATGATGTCGGACAGGCGAATCTATGGGGAGCTTCGGGGAAAGTTGCGAAAACGGGCGCCGGACCTGACGGGGGGTATTTCATGCCTGCCGCTTATGTGAAAGCCGTTGAGCGGGCACAGACCTGGCATTTGCCGGATCCGTACGACCCAACACCGGTACAGCAGGGAATTGGTGTTTACTATACTGCGCTGACTCTGGGAAGGATTAGTTTTGCTATCCTTGAAGACCGCAAGTTTAAGACAGGACCGGAAGGATTGGTGCCGCAGCGGGGACCCCGTCCAGACCATATTCTGGATCCGGACTATGACCCGAAGAGCGTGGATGTGGCAGACGCAGTTCTGCTGGGGGAACGGCAGCTAACCTTTCTGAATGAATGGGCGAAGAACTGGCAGGGTGCGGACATGAAAGCAGTGCTGTCGCAAACAATTTTTTGTGGCGGTGCACACGTCCATGGAAAGATTGGCGGCCGTCTTCATGCCGATATGGATTCCAATGGGTGGCCGCAAACAGGACGCAACAAGGCGTTGGCGGCAATGCGCCGTTGTTTTGCCGTTCATATTGCCGGCGATCAGCATCTTGCCACCATTTTTCATCATGGCATTGCGGAATGGGAAGATGCAGGATTTTCGTTTTGTGTACCCTCTATAGCAAATTTGTATCTGCGTTGGTGGGATCCGTTGGTTCCCGGTGGGAATCGTCAGCCCGGTATGCCGGAATATACGGGTCGCCATTTTGACGGCTTCGGCAATCGGGTTACCTGTTGGGCAGCGGCAAATCCTTCTCAAGAAATAAATGGTGGTGCTAAATTGACTGCTAGGGCGGCGGGTTTTGGTGTGGTTCGCTTTAACAAGGAGTCACGGGAAATCATTTTCGAATGTTGGCCCCGCAATGTGGATATTCAGGATCCCGGGACGCAGCAATATCCCGGTTGGCCCAAAACCATCCAGCAAGCCGATAACTATGGTCGTAAAGCGGTTGCTTATTTGCCGCCGCTGCATATTAAAGGAGGGGAGAACCCTGTTATTCAGGTCATCCACGAAACAGATCAGGAGGTTGTTTATACCTTGCGCATAAAAGGGAGTTCCTATTGCCCCAAAGTTTTTGAGGCGGGAACTTATACTGTGCAAGTGGGCGAGGCCGAAAATAAGAAAATATTTTCAGGGATAAAATCAACAGGACTGAATCAGAACAAATCCATCGAAGTGATCTTGGAATAGCCGGGCAGCCCGAAACTTCCAATGATGGATTTTGCTATGCCTTACTTTATCTCATAAGGGGCGTTGTCATTGCTTCAGTTACAAAGCATTAAAAAGGCTGCCCGTCTTTTGGGACGGGCAGCCTGTTACGTGAAAACTAGTGTATTCAGAAGAGATATTGCAAGCCTATTATTTTTTCTTTCTTGTAGCGCGGCTTCCCATCCAGGCTAGTCCTGCGGCTAAGAAGGCAAGAGCACCGAAACCTG
>JAGLCZ010000289.1 GCA_023145975.1 Candidatus Hydrogenedentota bacterium
AGCCGATCCCAACCCAGCCAAAAAGTCTGCGATATCTCGAGTGCCCACCGGTCATAAGTATGATTGTCCCCACCGGACAATAAGAATCCATACATGGGATCATTCCTGCTCATAATAATCTGATGGGCTATCCGCACTGCCAACGCAATACAAAGCATGGTCCAGTAGGGAAGCGCTTCCCGGGAAAAACACCGGGTAATCAGCTGTCGAAAACCTTGTACATTTTTTTCTGTTTTTTCGTTCTTCATAAAACCTTTCATAAAAATCTATTTACCTCTACCAAACCATTCTCGTCCGCAGTGTCAAAAAACATTATACACAATAGAAACATTTTCATAGCAATCGCAAACAGCAGGTTATCAAAAATCTTTTTTTGCTGCCAGAACTCCTCTCCAGATTATTCTAAACCTATTTCAGCAATCTACGATATTTTATTCAACGCTGCAAAAAATGCCCCGGTCAATTTGCGCTGATACCTTTTTGCATGATATACTCCCTGCGTATACGAAAGTGCATTCGCACTGCTGGTCGGAGACAGCCGGTGGCATTCGTGCCTTAATATCCTGCCAAGACCGCGAACGGAGAATTTGGTTAATCGTGTTAAAATGATTCCGTCCGTGCTGTCTTCTGACAGTACGGGCGTTTTTTTTGCTCGTAATGTGGACCGCCAGGCAGATGCGATACCCGAAAGGAGGTGAACGCTTTTGCCTACGCCACAAAAAGAAGCAGCCGTTGCTGAAATCAAAGAACTGATCAGTAACAACAGTATTGCAATCATGACCCAGTACGTGGGAATCAATGTCGATCAAGCGACAGCACTACGGAAAAAACTTCGTGAGACAGGAACCACCTTTAAGGTTTTTAAAAACACGTTGTCCCGGATTGCCCTGCGCGAATTGGGAATTGAAGATGCTGCAGATATGATGGAAGGTCCCACAGTATGGGCTTTCTGCGATGATCCGGTAGCCCCTGCCAAGGTGCTTAAGGACTTTGCAAAGGAAGCGCCTTTTGTCATTATGCGCGGCGGCATTCTTGACGGAGTCCCCGTCTCCGATGCCCAAATGAACGAACTGGCAGCACTACCCTCGCACGAACAACTCGTTGCACAGGTGGTCGGTACCATTGCCATGCCTCTCCGCAACACCGTTGGTGTGCTCAGTGCGCTACCGCGTAACCTGGTCAATGCCCTTGATCAGATACGTCAGCAGAAAGAAGATGACCAGGCCGCATAGACTTGGCATACTATTTGTTTTTTGTGTTTAAGAATAATTGTCACTCGCCAATGCAAGCGCATGGCGAATCGAAAAGGAAGAATGAAAATGTCTGAAAAATTAGATACTATTATCAGCAGTATCGCTGAACTGACCGTGCTCGAACTCAGCGAGTTGGTTAAGGAACTTGAAGAGAAATTTGGCGTAACTGCCGCTGCCCCGATGATGATGGGCGCCATGCCCGCCGGCGGCGAAGCAGCAGTAGAAGAAGAACCCACCGAATTCGACGTAATCCTCAAAGATTTCGGCTCCAAGAAAATCGGTGTCATCAAGCTCGTCAAAGATCAGACCGGGCTTGGACTGAAAGAAGCCAAAGCAGTTGTGGACGGTGCTCCTTCCACCATCAAGGAAAAGATGAGCAAGGACGATGCCGAAAAACTGCGTGGTCTTCTCGAAGAAGCTGGCGCAACGGTCGAAGTCAAGGGCGTATAATCGCTCAATTCCTGAATTCTATCGCCGTGTTCTCATCTTTTATGAGAACACGGCGTATTTATTTTGGGGAAGTTTTTTTTGATGAAAACAAATAGGGTAAAATAGATCATTAAAATATATCTCGTCTTTTGAAATATAGGCTGCACAAATCATGATCCACTCTACAACGCATTTGGAAGAAGCAAAATGGATATAAATCCTCCACCCCCTAAGCAGGAAGCAGTAAGTGTCTCCCCCCATCCCGCCCCCCCAGTACTTTCAAAATTTCCGCAGCTGCATTGCCAGGGGTGTAGTATGCCTATGGAAAGCAACGATAAATTCTGCCGTCACTGTGGT
>JAGLCZ010000029.1 GCA_023145975.1 Candidatus Hydrogenedentota bacterium
AATTCCGTCACGGGTCGGTTTCGAAATAAAAAACCTTCTTTCAAAAAATGCCCCGCCAACCCGCCACGTCGGCAAATACGCAGCACACCGGTTCGCCCGCTTTGCAGGGGAAATTGCATCATGGTACCGCGTCCGGCGGCATTGAGGGGACTACATCCTTCTTTTTCAAACAAAGCGGCTGCAACAGCATCACTGCCTTTTTTACATACCCACCCATGCACACTTCCCCGCTTTATATGGATAAAATCGCTATTTATATTCATAACGTTTTATGCGCTATTGCACCCAGCTGCATAATGATGTCACAAATGACTGCGGCACTTTCCAGAGAAAGCGTTCCGTACAAGGGCAGACACAACATCTCCTGTGCCGCTTTTTCAGCAATGGGAAGACGACCGGGTTCGACGAGACACCACGAAGAGGTTGAACATAGGGGATGAAAATATCTTCGGGCATGAACATTAAATTCCTGGAGGTGTAATTGTAACAAGTTGCGGTTCATTCCGTATGCTTCGCCATCAACCCGCAAAGGATAATAAGCATAGTTGCTTTTAATAGTATCGCTGTCAAACTTTGGGAGGGCTAAACCGGATACTGCTGCAAGCCGCTCATTATAGTAGATTGCAATTCGGCGGCGTCCTTCAATTTCTTCGCCGACATTTTCCAGCT
Organism: Candidatus Hydrogenedentota bacterium; assembly: GCA_023145975.1. GTDB lineage: Bacteria > Hydrogenedentota > Hydrogenedentia > Hydrogenedentales > CAITNO01 > SLFT01. Next base: position 670 of record JAGLCZ010000029.1, read on the forward strand.
GCGTCAAACCAAGAGCGGCGTGCAGTTCGCTCATTTTCCCGTTGATACCCGGCGCGATTATTGTGTCCTCGCCTTCAATCCCAAAGTTTTTTAGTTTTTTCAGCGGATCATGCAGCTGCGCATTCGGGGAAGCCAATGCCCCCCCCTCGGCCGTATTAAATAGCTTGGTTGCATGAAAACTCAGCATGGATAGAGTCCCGTAATGAAGGAGGGAACGTCCCTTATATTCCACATCGAAGGCATGAGCTGCATCATAGAGTACAGGCAGTCCATGGCGATCGGCAATAGCCTGAATACTTTCCACGTCACAAGGTCTTCCGTACACATGCACCGGAAGAATCGCACGGGTTTTACTTGTAATCTTCGCCTCAATACCTGCGGGATCCAGGTTGCAGCTATAAGGATCAATATCACAAAATACTGGACGTAACCGTCTCCAGTACAGTGTATTTACTGTTGCAGCGAAGGTGAACGGTGTGGTAATCACTTCACCGTCTTCAAGGTCCAGTGCCAATAGTGCCGTCAACAATGCAACCGTTCCATTGCAGAAAAGTCGTAAACTGGGAACATCAAAACGTGCGGCAAGCGCCAATTCCAGTTCGGTATGAAGTATCCCGTCATTGGTTAACCATTGCCGCTCCCATGCAGGAGATAATGCTTTTGCATACGTTTCCAGAGTTGGAATGTGCGGACGGGTCACATAAACAGGCGCGTCAAAGCGATGGGTTTGCACCAATTCCTGAACATTCTTTTTGAAGTGTGGATTTATATTGATATCAGATTTGCAAGACATTTCTGTTTCCGTATTGCCGGGAGGCGTTGAATTTCCGCCAAATTTTTACTTCTGAAATAGATCATACACATTTGGCGATAAAGTTGCCTATAATTTCCCTTTGAATTTAAGTTTCATTTTCTCTTTGAAGGTCAGTGCCGCTTCCCGAAGATCGACATCTTGAAAATTCGTGCCTTCCAGGCATGCCTCCTGAAATATAGTGCCCTTGATGCTTACACCCGTGAGATTAGCGTGGCTAAGATTGGCCTTATAAAAACTGGCGACATCAAGACACGCTTCCGCAAGAGATGCCCCGGTAAAATCTGCATTGGTAAAATCTGCATCCCTCAAATCAGATCCAAATAAGTTGGCATTACGAAAATTGATACCTCCCAACAGCTGTCCACGAAGAATGACATTGTTCAAAGTCGCCCCTTCCAGACATGCCCCATCCAGTTTAATATTCAAGGTTTGCGCATGGCTGAGATCCGCACCGCACAGGTTTGCCCCTGCCAGGTTAGCATTACTTAGGTTTGCTCCAAAAAAATTACAGTGTTCAAGGTCAACCCCTTGCAGATTGGAATTTTGTAGATTTGCGTTACTGAAATCAGTTTGTACAAGCTGTGCCTGACGTAAATCTTTCCCGGAAAGATCGGTACCGCTCAAATCAGGCAGGGAACCCGGCGTATTGTTTCGCCATGCGTTCCACGTATCCAGCCCTTCCATAATGCATTTAACATGTTGTGAATAAGCCACGCTGTCACTCCCAAAAGGTTGTCCCCCCTCTGATTTTGAGTATTCATCGCTTATATCATACCGTCTTATTGTAGCATAAGTTATAAAAAATCCTTAGGCTGAATCTGCATAAACTTAAAATCTGCATTTTATCGGTATATTTATTCTGTTTATAACCCCGTTCTGATCTGTCAGTTGACATAATTCTTGGAGTATGCTATTATTCTGTTAGCACTCTCTATGAATGAGTGCTAATATTTAGCCGTCGAAAAACGATGGGTATATTGGTTCGTATCTATTCAACACACTTATAGACGAAGGAGAATTGTATTATGGCAGCGAAAAAGTTACTTTATGATCAGAATGCCCGCACTGCACTGTTGCGCGGTGTGGATATGCTTTCTAATGCGGTAAAATCCACGCTTGGTCCCCGGGGCAGAAATGTATTGCTGGATAAATCCTTTGGGGCTCCGAAAGTAACAAAAGACGGCGTCACCGTCGCCAAAGAAATAGAATTAGAAGATCCTTATGAAGATATGGGCGCACGGATGATACGTCAGGCAGCCAGCAAGACAAACGACCTTGCCGGCGACGGTACCACGACGGCAACTGTTCTTGCTCAGGCTCTTGTACAGGAAGGTCTGCGGCAGGTAACAGCAGGTGCCAATCCAATGCACTTGAAACGGGGCATGGAAAAAGGGCTTGCAGTCGCATTAGCTGCGATTTCGAAGGCTTCCAAAAAGATCAAGGAACAGGAGGAGATCAAGCAGATAGCCACCGTTTCCGCAAATGGCGATAGCACAATAGGGGATATCATTGCTGCTGCTATCGAACGTGTTGGCGAAGATGGTGTAATTACTATTGAAGAAGGCAAGGGCTTCGAAACGGAAGTGGACCTTGTAGACGGCATGCAGTTTGATCGTGGTTATCTTTCTCCGCATTTTGTTACCGATCCAGAAAACATGCGTATCGAATTGAGTGATCCCTATATCCTTTGCTGTGAGAAAAAAATCAGTAATATCCAGGATATGCTTCCTTTGTTGCAGAAAGTAACACAAGCCGGCAAATCTTTGCTGATTATTGCGGAGGACATTGAAGGGGAGGCGTTAGCCACATTGGTTGTGAATCGTCTGCGCGGTATTTTGAGTGTGGCAGCAGTAAAAGCTCCTGCATTTGGTGATCGTCGCAAAGAAATTCTGCGGGACATCGCTATTGTAACAGGTGGCGAATATATCAGTGAAGACTTGGGTATGACTCTTGATAGTGTCGAACTTACCCAGTTGGGAACCGCCAAACGCATTGAAATCACGAAAGACAACACCACTATCGTGCAGGGCGGCGGTAAAAAGAAAGAAATCAAAGGTCGTATTGACCAGATTCGCAAAGGTATTGAAAATACGACGTCAGACTATGATCGCGAGAAATTGCAGGAACGTTTGGCGAAATTGGCAGGCGGCGTTGCTGTAATTCAGATTGGTGCTGCCAGTGAAGTTGAGCTGAAAGAAAAGAAAGATCGTGCTGATGACGCACTTAATGCTACCCGCGCTGCTATCGAAGAAGGTATTGTTGCCGGTGGCGGTGTTGCGTTATTGCGCGCATCTGCCAAGGTAAAAAAACTTGAGCTTGAGGGTGATGAAAAGACCGGCGTATCCCTATTGGTGAAGGCAATGCTTCGTCCCCTGTCAGAAATTTCTGAAAATGCAGGGTGTGAAGGTGGCGTTATTGTAAATGATGTACTTGCCGCCAAGGGTAACGTTGGTTACAATGCTGCAATTGGAAAGACTGAAGATTTGGTCAAAGCGGGTATCATTGATCCGGCAAAAGTAATCCGTTGTGCTCTGCAAAATGCTGTAAGTGCAGCAGCAATGATCATTACTACCGAATGTATTGTCACGGATGCTCCTGAAAAAGACGAAGAATAAGCACCTGCTCACAGAAACAAAATAGTTGGACGACGCGCGGAAAAGTTTGTTTCGCGCGTCGTTTTTTGTAATAGTCAAAAAATGGATTCCATTGTTTTAACAGAGTACAATAGCATCCTATTTAAAAGGGAGTCCTATCGTGTTACGTACAGCAGTTATCGGGCTGGGACCTATTGGAAATGTGCATGCCCGGCATTATAAAGAACATCCAAACTGTGAATTGGTTGGGCTTTGCGATATTATTCAGGAACGTGCAAATACTGCATCACAGCAGTTTGGTGCTCCCGCATTTTACAATGTTAAAACCATGCTGGATGCTTTGAAACCCGATATTTGCAGCATATGCACAGGTGGGGATGAATATGGGAGCGATCATTATCTGCCAACGATACAGGTTCTTGAGGCTGGATGCCATGTGCTTGGGGAAAAACCCATATCGAATGAAATCGCTAAGGCTGAAACCATGGTACATACAGCACAGAAACAAGGGCTGTGCTACGGAGTAAATTTGAATCATCGCTTCACCAAGCTGACTCAAATTGCCGGGCAATGGCTGAAAGAAGGGCGGCTGGGACATCTACTTTTTATAAATATGTCCATGTGGATAAAAAATCCGCAGGAAAGTTCTTTGTGGTTTCAAATCAAAGCGCTGCATCCTCATACCATCGATATTATGCGCCATTTTTGTGGGGATATTGCCGCTGTACAATGCTTTGTAACGCGTGTGCCCGGCAGACAAATATGGTCCACAGCACATTTCAATTTTAAGTTTGCCTGTGGCGCAGTAGGCGGACTTACAGGCAGTTATGACATTGAGCGGGGACATCCCATGGAACGCTGTGAAGTGGCGGGGGTCGGGGGACGTTTTGTATTGGAAGATATGATGCACCAGTTAACCTGGTATCCAGCAGGTTCCAGCGAAAAAACCGTTATTAGCAACACACCTTTCGGGGACATCCCGGAAAAAGTGTTTGATGATACATTTCGTAATCGGATACACCGGTTTGTCGAACAGGTGGCAGCGGGCACTGCACCGGGTGATATTGAAGGATCCGCTGCCGAAGCACTTGCAGCACAACGGGTATTATCTGCGGCAATTACTTCTGTTAAGGAAAATCGCGTGGTGGATGTTCCTGTTCCCAATAGTGCTCTTTAAAATTTTACTTCCGTATTTTTCTAAAGACAGCTGTCGTACCAATCCCGTTCCACTTGGGGAATGGCGGCAATTGCTTTTTGCACGGCCATATCATCAAATTCTTCAAACAAGGTCATGCAGCCCTGTACCACTTGTACTGCATAGCGCAATCCATCGCGTTCTGTACGGCTATAATAATCGGAACGCTTTTCCATTGTGTCACCAATATTTTCTAAGAGTTTGCATCCAGCCGTAAGCAGGCTGCGTTCAGCCAGTAACTGCATTAAAGCAGTCCTATCATTAATAAAATCTTCGAACTCCTCGCGGGGAATGGCGGCTATACCCTGTATAATCTCTTTTTCTTCCAGCACATCTGTTGTGGGAAACTTTTCACGTAATTCCGCAATTACATGAGTTTCGAGGTGCTGTATCGCCTCGAAAGCATGGATTACTTTTTTACCTGCTTCAATTGCGCGCGGCAGTTTACGTCCAAGACGCCACATAGATTTTAAGGCTGCTGTCACAAGAGGCTTAAGGCGTATAGGGGTATTCAGTAATGTGGTAAGTGCTGTAAAAGCAGTGTGCTGAAAACAGCGCTCCTCCCATTCCGGATATATATAGCGCAAACCGAAATCGCGTAATGCAATAATTTGTGCATCTGATAATGCATCAAACCGCGCATATTTACGAATGTTTTCAAGGTCATAACGTTGGGAAAATGTATCGCGTAAAAACGCCGCCACTATTTTTTCAAAAGGATCATGCTGCTGCACGGACTATTCTTTCTGCGTGGTTATTGTACAAACTATAGTTTGATCTGAAACTCGTCAGGGAGTAACTCCCCCTGCTGCCATTCATACTCGACATTTGTTACCTTTGCCATACGCGGCCCTGAATAACACCACTCAAGCATTTGATCAAGGGAAATTTTTTTACCCATGAACAGAGCTTCAACACGATTGTCCGGCAGGTTACGTACCCACCCGACAAGCTGGAGCTGCGTTGCACGGGTGCGGACACCATCGCGAAATCCCACGCCATGAACACGTCCCGAGACAAATACATGCAGGCTTCTAGTATTCGAATTCTTCACGATAAAGTTGAAGTCTTTCCCGAAAGGGATCCTTTGCCAATGCGACAACGGTTTGGCATGCCCCAAAAGCGAAATCCTGATCGATAGTTTCCACACCCGGCTGTAACAGCGTAATAAGGCGTGGGTTTCCCAATTCCGTCATCAATTCGAATACATGATTATAAACTTCCGGTTCGTCGCGCCGCAGCAGTTCTTGAAATACTGCCATGGCGGAAGGGTCACCACTAAACAGGAGTGCCTGGGCTGTTTCTGCTCGATATTTTAGATTGGAGATTGTCGGATTTTCACGTCGCGACAAACGGGTACGCAGATATTGCGTGGCGTCCCAGTCGTTTTCTCTGCTAAGCAATAAGGCCACGGTAGGGGTCAATGTTGGATAGTTTTTAAAAACATGTTTCAGGTTTTCCTGACCTTGCGGATCTTTCAAGTTATACAAAATACGCACGAAACGGAATCGCATCATTCCTTCTGTTTCGAGCAGTTTGAACTTCAACTGCTCCAATACCTGTTCGTCCGCAAGTTTTGTTAATGCAAAAATCGCAGCCTCCCCCTTCTTTTCATTTAATTCCTGTAACATCTCCATCGTGCGGGGTATAATGCGTTTCTGACCTAATCGTGCCAAGGCACGTGTGGCAGGGGCTGACAATTGTACAGCTCTGTCCCGAAACAAAGCGTTAAGATATTCTATGCACGACTCATAACCGATAAGACCCGCCAAACTTGCCGCCATGGCGCGTGCATTTCTGTTACCACTTTCCAAGCCCTGCTGCAACAGGTTCTTCGGAATCGTATCTCCTGCAAGGTAAAGCGCACCCGCAGCTTCCAACTGGGTAATGATGTCATTTGATTCTGCAAGTTGCCGAAGATAATTGTGTGCCTCTTCATCGTTTATCAGCGCCAAACAAACCGCAGCATGAATACGCAATTCCTGATTGTCCGCACTGTTGTTGTATGTTTCCCGTATTCGCACCCAGGCTCGATCGACAACACGTTGATGTTCTGCGCGTAGTACATGCCCCCCCATTTTCTGCATGTGGCGACGTTCTACAGTACCATCCTGCAGCGTAATGGATTCGATGGTATCCATAAGGTAGGGGATCGTGTCTCCGCGATTGCTAAGCACAATAATTCGGTCGTCATAAACTTCTAACAGCTTGAGGTTCGAATCACGGGCACCGGAATCCTTAAATGTTATCGTGAGGAGAGTGGGTGTTCCTACAATTTGATTCAGAGATACCGCTCTGTCGCTTCCCAAAATCTGGATTTCTGCATGAACAGAAATAACGGCTACCAAAAACAATGCCATCACCATGAAAATGCGTTTTTTTCTCATCCCAAAAACTCCTGTTTTTCTCTAGTTATACTTTTTGATATTGCGTCTTTTCATACAGACATCAACCCATTTTGTGCGCCAATGTTCCGTTCCACTTATTTTTTCTTATTTACCTGAAAAATTTTGCGTGGGTCCATGAGAAACTTTTACTTTCACATCATCCCGTTCCTGTTCTTTAAGTTTTCTGTCAATTGCACTTTCAGCATCGGCGCCGCCTTTGCCAAATCGCGTCAACAATAATTCACCATCAACACTTACCAGTTTAACAATACCCATGGGACGCGCATCATTATTCAGCCAGACCTCAGAAATATTATCGCCTTGTGTAAGAGTAAAATGTTCCACCTCAAGCTCAAGATTATCTGCGGCAATTGTCATCGTTTCTTTTCCCAATGATTCGCGTAACACAGGTTTCTCTTCGGTTTCTTCCTCCTTTAAAGCATCAAGGGGTACTCGTTCAACGGGTTGTGAACCATTTTTCATCATAATTTCATGAACATTGGCGGGGTCTGACGCAGGCCCGGTCAACAGCATCCTGTATATGATGGGAAAACCAACCTCCGGAATTACTTCCGTTTCCAAGTAAAACCCAGTTTTTCCTTTTACCTCTTTTTTTCCCACAATTGCCTGGCGCATAAATAAATTACGACCTGTTGACGCATCTTTTAACTCATACCAGGCAAAAACACCTACTTCCGGATTGATCAATTTTCCAGACATTACATCTGAAAATACATTCTGACTCCATGCCGTACCCGCTAATAATACAACGAGTATTATTAAGAAACATCTTCGCATTACACAACTCCTATTGACAATGTGTATGTTTTCAAACAATAATCACCGTCATGATAGCACAAACGAAGTCATCATGGCATCAGCAAAACTTCGCCCTTGCTCCTGTTCAATGTCTTCTCCCTAATTATCGCCATAAAAACAAGTGCTGGTTATATAAATTATGGCGTGTACTTCCCTTCTCCCCGCTTGTGGACGAAGTTTGTATTACGCCCTGAAAGACCAGAAAAACGGGACTGCTTATCGTGTGTCCATGTATGGTCTATGGTATACTTACACTGTTTTCAGGGCAGATAAAGGAGGAAGGTACTTGTCTGCACGCACAAGGTATAACCGATAAAAAATTCAAAAGGCTTTGTATTCGAAGAATTTTTTCGAAGCGGCGCAGGCAGCCAACCTGTTGAATAGGTAACAAGACTCCATTGGTACCGTGGCATTTTAAAGTTTGTATAGCATGTTGAAGACAGGTATAGAATGCAAGAGATGGCAGAGAAAAATATAACAGCAAAAAAAGTAGAACAGCGAATGGTCGCTTTACCTATCAGCGACGGGATTGCATGTGCACCCGTGCGTATTATTACACGTGATTCAGGAGAGTATGTTCCGCGCTACCATGTTTCCGATGATCATTTGGCAACGGAAAAAGAACGTCTTGCGACGGCACTTCGTGGTGCATCTGAAGCTCTTGACAAATTAATTGCACTTGTAAAGATGCGTGTCGGTGCAGTACAGGCAAATATTTTCCTCGCACAAAAGATGATCGTTGAAGACGAAACCCTTGTGCAGGACGCTGTCGATATAATTGAAAAGAAACACATAAATGCCGAGTCAGCTTGCGTGGATATACTGGACTCTTATGAATCCAAACTGCTTGAGTTGGACGATGATTATCTGAAGGATCGTGCATCAGATATAGGGGAAGTGCGGCGGCGTATCCTCGATATGTTTCATCAGGAACAGGACGATTTTGTAGCTGAAACACCAACGAGCAATGAACTGGATGCTCCGTGTATTATTGTTGCAGAAGAGTTAATGCCCGGTGAGACCATTGATATGAATACCAGCAATACCGCCGGCTTTTTGACAGAACGGGGGGGGCCTGCATCGCATGTAGCCGTTTTGGCACGTGCCATGGGTATTCCCGCTGTCAGCGGTGTCAAAGATCTATTGCAAAAAATTGGTTCGGATGATCATGTAATCATCAACGGCACTACGGGCGAATGCATTGTAAATCCAGTGCGAAAGACGCTTAATTTATATCCGGCATTGGGGCGTATTACGCCAAAACGCACTGTCATAGTACCGCCGGTTCCCGGTTTTGAGGTATATGCAAATATCAATACTGCGAGTGAGGTAGATCTGGCACTCAGTATGGGTGCTGAAGGTATCGGCCTCTATCGCACAGAATTCGAATATATTCAGGCAGACCGAATACTCAGCGAAGATGAACAATACGAGCGTTACGCCCATGTGGTAAAACGTATGGAAGGACGACCTGTATATATCCGCCTGGCAGATCTTGGCGGTGACAAAGCGGCACATTTTTTGAATTTGCCGAGTGAAGACAATCCGGCTTTGGGCTATCGTGGTGCACGTCTGCTGTTGGGGCAACCCGATCTTCTTGGCACGCAGGCCAAAGCAATTGCCCGTGCTTCGAGTCACGGTCCCATCCGCGTTACCTATCCCATGATCGTGGATGAACAGCAATTTTTGAAATTACGCACCCAATTTATACAAAGCATCGAAGGTATTGATACAGGAAAGATTGAACATGGTGTGATGTTCGAAGTGCCGGCGGCTTGTATCTGTGCTGAAAAGATTTTACAAGCGGCAGACTTCGGAAGTATTGGTACCAACGATTTGGTTCAGTATCTTTTTGCCGTGGATCGGGATAACGGATTGGTGGCCGGCGACTATACGCCTGATCGCCCGGCATTTTGGGAGATGATTAAGCATATTACCCGCTCCGCCCAAAAATGCAATCGTCCTTTATCTCTCTGTGGCGAAATAGGTGGACAACCGTTGTTCCTGCCCAAACTTCTGGAACATAAAATTCAGTGCGTCAGTGTTAGTTCCCGACTTATTGGATTGGCGCGTATGACAGCGCGCAGAGCGCAACATCTGATGGCATCACAATAAGAAAAACATGTCGCTACTCTTTAGTGAGCGCAGTCAGGCTGCCGTATTAATGGGCTGAAAATAGTAACTCCGGGATTTTGCCAGGGGAATTAAACAATGGTCTTTGATGTTCTTTTACAAGTGGAAGTATGTACATAAAACCCGGAAAACCGACAAGGAGATTGAAGAATATGATGAAAGCAGAACTACAAAAAGCCTTTAACAAACAGATTAATGAGGAGTTGTATTCAGCTTATCTGTATACAGCAATGATCAACTATTTTGAGTTAGAAAATCTTGGCGGATTTGCATCCTGGGTACGGGCACAGACGATTGAAGAACTCGCCCATACGAGTAAGCTCATCGGTTATCTGCACGAGCGTGGCGTGGATGTAAAGTTTGGAGCCATTGCCAAACCGACGGCCACCTGGAAAAACACGCTTACAGCGTTTGAAGCTATCTACAAGCACGAATGCCATATTTCAGCATGTATCAACAAGCTTTATGGACTTGCCTTAAAACTGGATGATCATGCGGCAGCTATTTTCCTGACCTGGTTTGTCAATGAACAGGTCGAGGAAGAAGCCAATGCCAGCGAAATTGTACAACAGTTAAAACTTGCAAAAGACACTCCCGGTCCCATGTTCATGCTAAACCGTGAACTTGGTGCGCGTGCAATTGCTTTCCCTGCCGCGCCAGCAACTGAATAATCGCTGTAACTGACATAAATACATCGGTCGCTCTGTCCCCCAATTTTTAAATCAGGACTATGTCCGGCCGGGTAAAAAACAGTATGCTCATCGCAACGGAATTTCATTATTGTGTCCTCAAATGAGCACATATACTATGGGATTCCTAAAGGGAGATGACGCAGTTATCCCGCTGGTTGATTTTTTTCAGGGTACCGTGTCATAATTCTACTGTACCGTTCTGGTTCCGTTGCTCCAGCGGCAGCGGTTTCTATCCCTAAAAATACTACAGAAAAGGAAGCTATTTCATGGCTAAATTAGAAGGAAAAGTGCTTGTTGCACAAGGTGGTGGTCCCACAGCTGTTATTAACCAAAGCGTGGCGGGTGTCATACTTGAATCGCGTAAATTTGGGCAGGTAACCCGGGTTTATGGTGCACTGCATGGTGTGAATGGCATTATCAACGAGAATATGGTTGATCTTACTGAAGCAACCACATCCAGTATTGAGACTGTGGCGGTTACGCCTTCCTCCGGGCTATTGTCCACACGTGATAAACCGGACGAAGCGTACTGCAAAAACATTTTTGAGGTGTGCAAAGCACACGGCATCCGTTATTTCTTTTATTGCGGTGGTAATGACAGTGCTGATACCTGCCGTATTGTGAATCAGCAGGCAATGGATAACAGTTATGAACTCCGTGTTATTCATGTACCAAAAACAATTGACAATGATCTGAAGGTTACCGATCATTGTCCCGGTTACGGTTCGGCTGCAAAGTTTGTAGCACAGGCTTTCGCAGGGGCAAACCTGGATAATCGCGCCATTCCCGGTGTGTACATTGGTGTGGTGATGGGACGTCATGCAGGCTTCCTGACGGCTGCCGCTGCATTAGGCCGCAAATATCCTGATGATGGACCTCACCTGATTTATTTACCAGAACGGGCTATTACAAAAGAAAAATTCGTGGGGGATGTTAAGCATGCTTTTGAGCAATATGGTCGTTGTGTAATTGCTGTGTCAGAAGGTATTGTGGATGATAAGGGCGAAGCCATTGCCTCCCAGTTTACGGGCGGAGAAAAAGACTCCCATGGTAACGTACAGCTTTCCGGTACAGGTGCACTGGGTGATCTACTTGCATCCTGGGTAAAGGAAACCAAGTTGACCAAGCGTGTGCGTGCTGATACGCTGGGCTACCTGCAACGCAGTTTCCTGGGCTGTGTCAGCGAAACAGATCAGGTGGAAGCCCGCGCCGTAGGCGAAAAAGCGGCACACTACGCTATTCGCCATGACCTGGATGGTTCCGTTGCCATCAAGCGCGTTGCTGATTATGTAGTATCCTATTATCTGACGCCCTTAGAGACGGTTGCACGTTATTCGACAGAAATGCCGGATGCCTTTATCAATGAAGCCGGTAATGGTGTAACTGAAGACTTCCTCAAATATGCCCGTCCCCTTGCAGGTGTGTTGCCGGCATGGCAGCGCTTCGATGCACCGACTGTTGAAAAAGTGATGAATAAATAATCTCATGATTACCTCAGGTGTATATGTTACGGTGGCGCTGCTTCTCGCAGCGTCACCGTTTTCCTTTGAAGGGCACTTGGCGGAGGATTGGATAGCTCGTGAAGCGGGGTGGTGTTTTGAAGCGGGCACTGCTATTCATGCCGACCCTTTTTTTCATGGGGGAGTGCTGGGATTGCCGGGAAAGCATCTGGGCGATGTGCAGGTGACTGCCGAAGTAAAAATAAATTCTGTGTATCATGATCCCGATACCGTGTGGGTGGGGTTGTTAGTTCGTGCACATAAACCATTAAGCGGCGAACCCCGGCAAGGGAGCTACCATTTCTTTCTTCGCGCTAATGGCGAATCTATACTGCAGCGGGACGGCACAACAACTTTGTATACTGTTCATACAGAACAGCGTCCGCGAGAGGAATTTGTGAAACTGACACTTACAGCAAAAGGTGCTCATATTAGGGGTTATATAAACGGTGAGAAGGTGATTGCACTCAAAGACAATACCTTTGATGCAGGGGAAGTCGCTCTTGTTCACTATGGAAATGAAGCCGTTTTTCGTGAGGTAACAGTGAAAGGCGATATTGTACCAAAAAGTCCAGTTTTAGAAGTAATACCACAACAACCCACCCCTGTAAAACAGCCTCTTGTGACACCAATATCTGCTATTGGAATTAGAAAAAGCGATCCGGGCATCGCCGAATTTTTCAAACGAAAATCAGGGGAACGGTTTACTCCAAAAGGCTTCAATCATACAGCACTTTCTGAGGTACTTACGGGCTGGCATGCCACCTTTAATGTGGGTCACTACAATCCTGATTCCATGGAAATATTACTGGCAGCAATAGCCGATACAGGTGCCAATACGATTCGCGTATGGGCATGGGGGCTGCAGGATGCTTCAGGGTTTACCGGTTCAGCAAAAAACTGTGGTCTCAATGGCGAATATATGGAGAATATACTTGATTTTTTGCGGCGCTGTACGCGACATCGCCTTTATGCCATTCTTATCCTGGATGAAACACCTCACAACGCTTATTATAACGGTATAGCTGCAAAGGCAGATCGGAAATTGCCGACGCCGCATGTTACGGGGTATAACCTCAATTATTTTTCATCCGGAACGCTGGCTGCAAAAGAACAGGCAACCCGGGACTTCGTACAGTATGTAAAAGATGCAGATCCAGGGTTGTTGAATACCGTGTTGGGATGGGCTTTTTCCAACGAAGCATTTGTGAACCATTCGGAAGGACCATTTAATCGTAACTCGGGTCACGTTGTTGTTGCTAATGGAAGCACTTACGATATGAACGTCAAAGAACAACGGCAGGCTTGTTATGATGAATCTATGCTATACTGGTGCAATACACTGGCTGATGCAGTAAAGTCCGTAGCGCCTGATGCACTGACAACCCTTGGCATGTGGACCAGCGATGCCCATGGACGTGTTCCTGTAAACTATGTGTTGTCAGATGATCGTGACCCGCGCCACCCGCCCCGTCCTTCAGTGCTTGCCTGTTCCGAAAGCCGTCTTGATTTTCTTGATATCCATATTTATCCCTGGGACGGTACTTCGCAGATACGTCCTGAAGCGCACGAATGGAATGCCGTAAAATACAGCGGAAAACCGGTACTTGTCGGCGAATACGGGGTATTCAAGGACAAGAGCATTGAAGAAGCACGGATAATGATGCGCGAGATGCTTGCACAGGTTTATAATATGGGGTATCAGGGGTCGCTTCACTGGATATGGGATCTAACGGGTGTGAAGGGGCAAACTTGGAGCGCAGTGGAAGAAGGACTGGCAACCTATTTGATGACATTGGATGTGTATCCAAAATAATGATATGTTTCCCATAACATATGCAGATTTAATTAGAAAGGATGACAAGACATGAAGACTTATTTAATTGCACCCGAACAGTGCGCTGCCCATATTGAAGTGGCTGATAGTGATGCTCTTCTCCATGCGGTTGCACAGCGTGCTTCTGGATCGGTGAAAGGTGACGAAACCGATATCTACAAAGCACTGCGAAAGCGGGAAACAACAATTTCAACGGGTCTAAAGGATGGCATCGCATTGCCGCACTGTGCACTCCCGAAAATTGAGACTTTTACGATTGGCATCATTACGCTTGCCAAGCCGATAGACTATAAAAGCCTGGATGGTGAATTATCAGACCTCTTTATTTTTGTAGTGGGATCTGTGAGTGGGCGTACGGAGCATGTTCATATACTGGGTGCAATATCCAAGCAGGTGAGAGAATCGTCTGTTCGGGAACGTCTCCGTACAGCGTCTTCTGACAAAGAACTTGCAGCGATTCTCCAGTCATGGTTTCAGACTGACGATCAGGAAAATACAGGGGAATCCTCCCTGCTTCTTGTTTATGTGCAAAACAATGACCTTTATAAAAAAATCCTGGAGGCCGTTTCCTGGGAAGCCGATGCTTCTGTAGCCGTATCGCAAGCACAGAGTGCCGGCTCAATTCTCAACCGCGTTCCCTTATTTGCATCCTTTTGGCAGGAACAGGAAAGCAACGAGATCAACCGCATAGAAATTCTTTTGCCGCGTCATCGCACCAACCTTTTAATTCGTCAGATAGAGGAGCTGTCGAAGGACAAGAGCGGTGTACAGATCTGTGCCATCGAACTCAGTTATGGCTCAGGAACACTTGATCTGTAGAAAGCGAATCAGGAATATTCATCATGAACATTGATTTTTCTCATATACTGGAATCTCCCATAATCATTATTGGTATCGGTGTCGTAATTGCCCTTTATGCAGGAAAACTTACCCAAAAGGCAAAGCTGCCGTCACTCATTGGCTTTATGTTACTGGGTACACTGTTAGGTCCCTCGCTGCTGAACCTGTTAAGTGAACCCATTCAGGAGAAATTGGATTTTATTAACGATATTGCGCTGGGCTTTGTCGCATTAGCGATTGGCTTGGAGTTGAGTTTCAGCACACTGAAGGAACAAGGACGCTCAATTGTATACATTATCTTTGCCGAAAGTATTCTTACGGCGGTAGTGGTAACGTTGGCTCTGGGATTTCTCACGGGCAATTGGCCGTTTGCAATTCTTGTCGGGGCTATTGCGCCTGCCAGTGCCCCTGCCGGTACAGTAGCAATCATCCAGGAATATCGTGCTAAAGGACCGCTTACCCGTGCACTTTATTCCGTTGTCGGTTTTGATGATGGGCTGGGCATCATCATATTCGGGTTTGCAGCTGCTATTGCAGCACAAATGCTCAATCCCGAAGCATTTTCCTGGAATATCCTTTTTCTTCCGCTTCTGGAAATTATAGGAAGTCTTGCTGTGGGCTTGGTAATCGGGTTGCTGGCAGGGATTTTGGCGGCGCGACTGAACACATTACGAGATACATTCATACTTATTTTCGGAATGGTACTGCTTGCTTCAGGGCTATCAACTGCACTGCACCTTTCCCTAATTCTCACGAATCTAATGCTGGGAATCGTTCTGGTGAATAGTCAGTCTCACCGCACTGCACAACGTATTACAGAATCAAATGCTACAATTATGCCTTTGCTTTTTACGTTATTTTTTCTTTTAGCGGGTTCCCACCTCAATATTTTTGCGCTTCCAGCACTTGGCATAATTGGTCTGGTATATATTGTGACACGCTCTTTTGGTCTTATCAGCGGCGCATGGATTGGCAGTGTTCTCGGAGGGGCAGACAAAACTATCCGTAATAATTTAGGGCTGGGAATTCTGAGTCAGGCGGGTGTAGCCATCGGGCTGGCGCTTTATGTACAGCGTACTTTCAGCGAATATGGTGAGGCAGGGGCATGGATTGGTACGACAATCATTACCATGGTAACTGCTACGAGCGTGGTCTTCGAGGTCATCGGACCTATACTGACTAAAATTGCACTGCGTCGTGCCGGGGAAATTCCGAAAACTGCCAAGCCGACATAAATTACTCATTGATGGCACGAATCGAAAAGTTTCTGATAGCACCTGTGGTACGCCAGGTGGCAATACCCAACGGTACTGTAGGCGACATTTCCCAACGGATATCCACGTCGCGATCTGCTACATTCACATTTACCGTTTCCTTACCGTCAATCCACACCTGAATAGTTTCTTCCGTAACACGCAGGCGAATGCGATACCAACGCAAATCATCGAAACTACGGAACTTTGCCGTTTCGTTGTGATAGGCATCGAGCCAATCTAAACTTGAAATACCTACACAGGTACCGCCCCATCCGCCTATAACAAGGCTGAAGGATGTGTCCTTATAGGGTGCAGTAAGACCACAGAAAAAATCGCCTCCGGCAAGACGCAGCGTATCCAATACAATTTCATAATTCAACAGAGGTGGTGTTTCCGTGCAAACGATACCGGTCATCTCGTTCCCTTCTTCAATCACGAGAACGTCATCAATGACAAAGATTCCGGAACGTCCCGAGAAATCTGCTACACGCCATTCCGGCATAGCGGCAATGGGTTGTTCTATAGGTGCGCCAACAAGCTGGTCCGTGTGTTTGAGTATAAATAAAATAGGAGCAAGAGTCAGATCTATTGCTGCACCGCTGCGTATGGATGGTTTGGTAATACTCTCAAATTTACCTTTTCCTGCAAGGCGATAGGCTGCATAAAATTGCTCGATACTTTTATCCGGTACTTTACCGTACTGTCGTTCTTCATAAAAATGCATGATGGGTATAGCTGATTTCCCCACAATACCTGCATATTTAATAAGTGAACTCTTATTATCTTTATTTGCGGCAATTACTTTAAGGCGCACATGCTCCACTGTTTCTACGTCACTGATACTATTCCATTCCAGCCAGGGTCTTTCCGCATAAATACAAGCTACATGATTACTGTTTTGTGCCGCCCAATGATACAGGAGAATGGCAGCGTGTTCTGCACCTGCAATAACAGGCTTTTCGGCAAGACCAAGGGTATCCCGAACCCAGCCATAAAAACTATTCCAACATGCAACGGCATCGGTATTGCCATAAAGGTTTTCTACGTCCATGTAAGCTATGTGAAACCCTTTATTCAAAAGTTTCCTGTCCAATACCGATACTTCCTCTGGCGGGGCAGCATATAATAGCCAGGGTCTATCAGCAGCAGGTTCAGCAGGAACGACCACCCTGCAATCCCGCCCGTCCAGTTCAAAGTTATGGCAGGTAAAGCCCTGCCATTGCGACAGCTCTCCGGGGTATTCCGTTCCCCATGCAATACCAGCCCATAAAGTAAGGATACAACTTGCCACAATAAAAACAGACAACGACTTGTGACATCCTTTATTTTTCTGATGGAAAAGCAGGGAACTCATAGCAACTCCTTCGTTTGTATTGGTGCGGCACAAGCCAACGTAAATATGCGTAAAAACAAAGAGAATACATTGCGTGCAGGCTTATGA
This sequence comes from Candidatus Hydrogenedentota bacterium, assembly GCA_023145975.1. Taxonomy (GTDB): domain Bacteria; phylum Hydrogenedentota; class Hydrogenedentia; order Hydrogenedentales; family CAITNO01; genus SLFT01. Next base: position 18,177 of record JAGLCZ010000029.1, read on the forward strand.
AATAGGACGGTATCCATCTTCTGAACTGTCATGCGGGCGGTAGCCGCCGGCATTATACAGTTGAATAAGACGAAGTAATTCGCTCAAATCAACTTTCCAGTCGACGGGAGCATAATCACTTTTATGGGCAGGGCACTCCCTTGTACCGCTGCCTGTGTCATACCCGTCGGGAGACTCAGAGTCACAATGGTATTCGCCAACATTATACAGCTGCACAACTCTCAACAATTCATTAAAGGAAATATGCCAATCTTCATCGCTATCGGCACTGTGGCATTCGCCATCAAAAACCATGGCGTTACAATCCGTGAGGTCATCCAGATTTTCGGAAAGATAGTCAGGGGGAACACCAAGTCCGGCAGATAAACCAACCACTGCGTTAGCAGCAAACAAATTTAACCAGGTGATACGAACCGTACCGTCAAAAAACAGTTCTATTTGAAACGTGTGATTGTTTTCCGGAGGATATTCTCCGGTACTGCTGTAGACGGGTACCCTCATAAATGTAACTACATATCGGTCACTGACCCGGGTGCAATAGGCCGCTCCGCTTCGTGACAGGTTTAAATCACACATTAGTCCTGAAATTCGCGGCAGTTGAAAATGCAGGCTGTGCATAGGTTGATAGGTATCGTCTCCGGAACCAAAGGTAATATAGCCATTGCTTCCTATATACATGCGATCGTACGCCGTTCCATAAAATGAGATAGGCGCACCGTGGGTAAAAGGAATTTCAACGAAGGCATCGTCGTCCAGGGTCAGCAATCCGTCGGAAGAGGCAAGGGGTAGGACACTTGTTTTTCTAACACAGCCCTCATATTGATCCGTATACGGAATAGGTGAAAGGGTCAGTTGTGTGTATGCTAAATCAACAGGATTCGAATCGGTAAAAGACTCCGTAAAATAGCGTAATCTGCTATAGGTATAAAAGGAATAGCAGGCACCCTCATTGTCGTCGTAGGTATTGTTCGCTGTCCTATCCGATACACTAAGGGCAAAATAGTATTTTGTGTCTGGAGACAAAACCCCCAGTACCACCACATGCTCCGTATCCCAGGAAGTTCTGTATTCGGATGAAAATTCACCGCAGCTTGATCCAAGGTAAACAGTCAAGATACATTCTTCATCCGTACTGACCTGCAATTGTGCTTGTGTACCGCTTACATAGGAGATATTCATACTTAAAATCTGGGGAGCACGACAATCTACTCCTGCAGTAACGGTATATGTTTCCGGTAAACCCGTCTCGCTGACGGCATCCAGATAGCTTGCTGTAATAACATCGTCGTGGCGGACATCAAGTACACCGGACTCTCCATTTGGAGGACCAATATGCACAGGAAAAGAGGCACGGAATTCGCCTGACTGAGGAGATGTTTCCGGCAATATCACTGTTTCTATATCGTCGTAAGCGGTTTCTAAAATCACCGTCGTGGAATCCTGATCTTCCAAATCCAGGTCAATCACTTCTATTTCTAAAGTATCATTACAGTAGTAATAGTCGTGATCCAGTGTCAAAGCCCCTGCGTAACCACCTGCTCCAGGTATGTACGCTGAAAATACAGTTGCCTTGGTTACATCTTCGCCCCGCCCGGTATCATTCGCATAGGCATTACTTAGAAAACAGTCATCTGTATCATTCAGAATGAAGTCGGTAGCACCGCGAACCAGTATGCCTTCAAGCATACCTGTGGTGGCGTTGATGACCGGCGAACCGGAATTGCCGCCGTAAGTATCCAAATTAGCTACGAAGTAACCGTCGGCACCCGATGAGCGAACATACGTGTCCCCAAAAGCAAGCTTCATAGGAAGACCGGAAGGATGACCTATAACACCCACGTATTCCCCGGGCTGGATACTTCCTTCGCGCCGCACGACAAATGCCTGTGCATCCGGCACCGTAATAGGTCGATCAACACGCACAACAGAATGATCGTATTCGCCACTGGGACTATAACTGACAACTTCGATACCTTGGTAGACTTCGCTTTCCAAAAAGTCCAGGCGCGGGGTGGTCGCATCGAGCATCCAATAGCCAAAGACAAAACGTACATTGGCAAGAGAGGAAGTACTGTAACAATGCCCGGCAGTAACAATCAGATCTTCCCCCACCATAAATCCTGTACAGAATGCTGCAGTAGGTTGATCGCCAAAAGGCTCCCCGTCACACGCCGGCTTTCCCCAACGCAAATACTCAGCAGGCGAACTAAGAGTCCAGGAATTATCCACATTCTGGGTCATTCGATTCACATTTATGAGAGCACAGGTTGTTGCTGCCCACCGTTGACGCAGCCCACTCGTCTCCTGAAAAACATCGATTCGATCATCGTTTCCGTAAACGACTTTCGCACGCATACCCGCAGTAGGAGCAGACCAGGGAACTGTACTTATTTCTGTAATACAGGGCTTATCACACGGGTCGGGGATAAGGAGAGTATTATCACTCCATGCCGCAATAGCACTACCTAATGCCAATAGACATATAAGCCTTGTCATTACACTACTATACATAGCCACATCCCATAGTCAGCAGGGCTACTATTACGATATACGAGTATTCGTGTCGCGCAAGCGCTGACTCAGTGTGCTGATGATATTCAACAGCAGTTGTACTGCCACCCGTTTGGTAAGCAGTTTATTAAGAATCGTTTCCGAAAGAACAAACAGCAAACTATCTTCAAGTGCTTTTACTGTAGCACTACGCGGATCGTGATTTACCAGTGCCATTTCCCCACACATGTTACCCGTAGTCAACGATGCAATACAGGAATTACCCTTAAAAACACCCAGCTTTCCCGTCAATACAACATACATTTGATTGCCTTCCGTATTTTCATAGAAAAGCACTTCATCCTTTAATACACGGACGGTCATCCCCTTGCTGAAAATTTTTCCAGCATCACTCTCGCTCAATCCTTTAAAAAAGGGAACATCCCGGACGAGTGTACGTAATTGTCCTGAATTCATCATATCGTACCTTTCGCTTTAGCTCGGAGGGAAAGAATAAAATAGCCTTGCCCGAGCCCAAATCCTGCGACCAATTACTTTACCTTCTAATTATACCATGTAATAACGAAACTGTTGTTATACGATATAAATAAACCGGCTGCAATTCTTGCACATATGAATGTGGTCAGTATCTTCACGCACTTTTTGTACAAACTGGGAAGGTAAACGCATGAAACAGCCCTGACAAGTATCTGCTTCCACAGGTACCAGCGCAGGAGCACGCGACGCCATCAGTCGGTCAAACTGCCGTAGAATACGTGCGTCAATCAACGAACGTATATTTGCTATACGCGCCTTGATTTGGCGTTTTCCGGTGCGCGCTGTTTCATACATCTCAAGACAAAGCTGGAGACGGGCTAAAAGAATAAGATCCGCATGTGCATCCCGCGTTTCCTGAATCTTCGGATCTGCTTTTACATCGCGTGCATAGTATTCTTCCGGTGCGCCCATCGGCGACGATAACTCATGCAATACATCGAAAACTTCCTGGTTGGTTTCTGCCTTGAGCATGGCCTGCAAATGATCATCATCACGCAGCAACTTTGCCACAGTCGCTACAAAATTCAAGTAGGTCGTTTGTTGTATGGGCGGATAACAAATGAGAAATACAAGATGCACATTTTTTTTATCTACAGCCGTAAAATCCAAACCTTCTTTAAATCGACCTACAGCGCAATGGAGCGTTTTTAGACCCGAAACACGTGCATGCGGCACAGCAATTCCATGACCAATCCCAGTACTTTCCGTGCCTTCACGCGCCAGAATCTGGTCAATTGCGGGACCAACACCTTTCAAGCGCTTCTTATCAAAAAGAAGATGCGTAAGCTCTTTAAGCGTTTCCTCTTTATTTTTCTTGCCCATATCCGAAAGAACACAATCTTTCCCGATAAAATCTGTCAGTATCATAAATGAAAACCTTACGTCATCCATGTTGTACAGCCCTGTAAAACACTCCATAGCACCTGATTCAAAGCCGTTTGTCTATTGTTTTATTGTAACACCAAGAGCATTGAAATTCAAAGAAAAGCAATATATGCCGGGGGATACACCGTATTTACTGGGTTTCATACCAAATAGTAACTACAATGATAGGTTCCCGACCTCGTCCATCATGATGGATATCACTCCCAAAGGACTGCTTGACCTGTAATAACTTGATGGAATTACTGTCGAACCACTCGTTAATCTGATGGTCCATTTGCTGCAAGCCGGTAATGCTTACTTTACCTATAAAACTTTGTACGCGCATGACCTTTCCTTTCCTTCGCTTCTGCAGTAGTAATACCTGCTTCCACAGTTATCCATATCCTCCGCCTAAAATATAAGGAGCTACGCCTGAAGTGCTTTGACCAAAGCATTACGCATTACTTCTTCCGGGGCACTTTGCTCTGTCCATAGCTCAAATTGCAGTATCGCCTGATTCAATAACATTTCCAAACCCAATATTGAGACACATCCCACCGCTTCCGCATCCTTAATGAATTGCGTTTTCATAGGCCGGTAAACCATATCGAAAACAATGTGTTCCGGACGAAACAACCCGGCAGGAACGGCACTCTCCCCCGCTGCATGGCCATGCATACCAATGGGTGTGGCTTGAATAATAATATCACTTGCAGCAACAGCCTGCGGCAAATCATCCTGCAGGGAACCGCCGCGAATAGGAACATTGCTGCCTGCTGTAAGATCATCAACTAAGGTCTGCATACGGCTGGGGGTACGTCCCAGAATACGCAGTTCCCGGGGAGAGCAAGTGTCGGTCATGGCAAAGGCAACTGCACGTGCCGCACCCCCTGTGCCCACAAAAAGTATCGTTTTATCTTTGAGAGAAACGGAGGCCTGCTCAAAAGCACGCAACGTACCCAGTCCATCGGTAATGGCACCGATAAGGCGACCGTCGTTGTTGATAACCGTATTTACACACCCCACTTTTTGTGCAAGCACATCAACTTCATCCAGGTATTCCATCACATTGACTTTGTGAGGAATGGTAACGCTTAAACCGCGAAACCCTTTAAGGGCGCGCATACCCGCCATACACCCCGCAAGATCATGAACCGCAAAAGCCAGATAGGCATAATTCACCCCTGCCGCCGAAAAAGCCGCGTTGTGCATAACCGGCGACAGCGAATGCGCTACGGGGTTACCGATAACCGCGCACAGTTGCGTCTGTGTGTTCATATAATTCGTCATAATATATACTTATGCCCTGAGGCGTTATTCTTCAGCAGACGCAATACCCGCAATTTATCCCGGCGGCCAACTTAGACGGCGCCCCCCCAGAATATGCAGATGGAGGTGAAGTACTTCCTGCCCCCCGTTTTCACCGCAATTAATGACATACCGATAACCATCCTGTGCAATACCCAGCTGTTCCGCCACCTTATTGGCTGCCAGCAATAAGCGCCCCAATAATGCGGCATCTTCCGGTTGAGCATCACTAATCTTCGGAATGACCTTTTTGGGTACTATCAGCACGTGACAGGGGGCAGCGGGATTAATATCACGAAAAGCGCAGAACTCCTCGTCTTCATACACTTTGTCCGATGGAATAGAACCCGCTATAATTTTCGTAAATAGTGTTTCTTCGGTCATATAGATACTCCTAACAGTGTATCTATGCTACCAGATTTCCCTTCAAATATCAACCTGCAGGAAACAAATTTCGAGGAGCCCTGCAATCCGGGGAAAAACATCTGACTCTCTTTGTCCAACGTACAATCAGATATGTTAAAATAATCGGAAGAGACAAAAATACTATCCGCTTACAGATTACAAAAGATTGAGGAGTATTATGGATAAGAAAACCATTCGCACAGGTATTGTAGGTGCAGGATTTTCCGCAAACTTTCACTACGAGGCGGTTTCACGTGTATACGGCGTTAATGCACAGGTACAGGGCGTATACGCTCTTGACCGTCCCCAGGCGGAAGCGTACGCTGCAGAACGAGGTATCACGTGTTATGACTCACTTACGGCGTTAATTGATGATGTGGACGTAGTGCATTGTTGTGTGTTGGTAGCAGGACATGAAGAAGTGGCTGTTGCCGCACTCGAACGCAATAAGTTTGTCATCGTCGAAAAACCACTCACCGGATATTGCGGGGACGGATCCGAAACATTTCACGGAGATACTTTCCCAAAGGAAGAGGCACTCAAACAAGGTCTGGAAAGTGTGGAGCGTATGCTTGCTGCAGAAGAAAAAAGTGCAGGTCGTATTTTTTATGCGGAGAATTGGGTATATGCGCCTTCCATCCAAAAGGAACGTGAGATCATCGAAAAAACAGGAGCACAAATCCTTTGGATCCACGGGGAAGAATCCCACTCAGGTTCACACAACCCCACCTACGCCTACTGGAAATATTCCGGGGGCGGTGTAATGATAGGCAAGGGATGTCACCCCCTCACTGCGGCACTCTATCTCAAACGAGTGGAAGGACGCGCACGGGATGGCAAGCCTATCCGTCCAAAAACAGTTTCTGCACGCACCCACGCACTTACACGTATGGATAACTTTCGCGACGAAGGACATATCCGGCGTGACTATTACGATATAGACGATTTTTCGATGATGCACGTAGTCTTTGAAGATAACACGATTGCCACCGTCTTTGCATCGGACATTATTCTGGGCGGTATTCACAACTGGCTTGAAGTAGCAGCAAATAATCATCGCACCGTATGCAACATCAATCCAAATAACGC
>JAGLCZ010000290.1 GCA_023145975.1 Candidatus Hydrogenedentota bacterium
ATTGAGACTGAATGAAAGAAAAGCAGGCTGGAAGCCTGCACCACAAGTTGAGGTGTGCCCGCATCTTTGTTCTGCAGGGACAATTGAACAAGGCAAGGGGACGCAAGTATAACTTCAGGAACGTGACGAAATACAGTACCTCTTGAATAAGATAGAGCATCTTATATATACTGTTTACCGTCCTTTGGATGATACAGCAAAGTTAGCGTATAATACGTCAAGGTTCGCAGATGATACAGCAAGATTCATGGATAATACGGCAAGATTTATGCATGATACAAGAAAGTTCACGGACAATACGGCAAGATTCATGAATGATACGGCAAAGTACATGGATAGTACGACAAGGTTCGCAGATAATACAGCAAGATTCATGGATGATACAACAAGGTTTATGGATGATGCAGCAAAGTCCGTGGATGATACACAGAACTCCATGGAGGATACAGAAAGGACTAGGCGTGAGATGTCCCATGGGCGTAAAGACGTATATAAACCTCATAGTAATAGGCACTTACCAAGGAGAAAACCGTAATGGACGACTACATTCCTGGAAACGAGACTAAGAAAGTTCAGTGGATGAAGAGCTTTGCAGTATGGCTCACGGCCCATGGCGCTACGCATGGCTTTTCATCTGATGAAATCACTGCGTTCAATACAGCTGCTACAGCCGCTTCGACAGCGGTCGCCGACAACAGTAAAGCACAGACCGCCGCCCGTGCGGCTACCACGACAAAAAATACTGCCATCACCAGGGTCACCACGCTGGCCCGCAGGAATGCGCAGCGCCTTCAAAGCGTTCCCCACATGACCGACAAAGACCGTTCCGAAATCGGTATCACCATCCGCGACACCATCAAAACCGCAGTATCTGCCGACGCGATTAAAGCCATCGAGCCGCCCATGCTCCTCCTCGATTTCAGCGTCCGTCGCCAGATTACCATCCATTGGGGGCATAACCCCGCCAACGAAAATAAGAACGGTCGGCCCACCGGCACCATTGGCTGTGAGATTCAAGTTGCCCAGGGCGGCATTCCCACGGACGAGACCCTGTGGACCCTGCTTGAGTTCGACACCCAATCCCCGCTGATCTGTCCCGTCGATACGACAACGCCCCTTACCTTTGCCTACCGTGCCCGCTTCGTCAGCAAAATCATTAAATTTGGCCCCTTCGGCGATCCTGCAGTCTGTACTGTAAGTGTGTAAGAGACCCTCTGAGACGTATTTTTACACTACATGCGTGCAGGTAAAGTCTTTTTGGTTTAGACGAGGAAAGTGGACACCACTATTGAAGCACTTGCAGCGACTATCGCTTCAATGGGGCCTCGTCTGTT
>JAGLCZ010000291.1 GCA_023145975.1 Candidatus Hydrogenedentota bacterium
GCGAACTGCTCCAAAAAATTAATAATGCGCCCATATTCCGTATCGCTATCCACAATAAGCTTATCGAATTCCGCAGTAAACAAATCACGTACTGTACGAAGAATAGGACCAAGATCTTCGCGCAAAAGTGCAACCCCTTTTGCACGCTCATACTTTTCTTTTGCCTTATTCCAGGCACGCAATAAAAAATCTAAATCAGTTTTCAGTTCTTCCCGTGTCCGACCTTCACACGCCGTCCGCGAAATAATACCCATCCCCTGAGGACGTAATTCGCGCAACAGCTTACGCAAACGGTTCCTTTCCTTATCGGACTCAATTTTTCGGGACACCCCCAAGCCATTGGCTGTAGGGAGCAACACCTGATAACGTCCTGGAAAGGTAATAAAATTGGTAAGACGAGGACCTTTAGAACCAAGACGATCTTTCACCACCTGCACCATGACATGCTGGTTCTTTTTCATCATAGTTTCTATGGATTGCTGACGCGCCCGTTTCTTTCGTGATTTTTCCCGGGGAACCCCATTTTCAAGCACAATATCACCCGTACCTTCTGCACCAGCAATATCCGACACATATAGAAATCCGTTTTTCTCAAAACCGATGTCAACAAATGCCGCCTGAATGCCTGGAAGTACTGCATCCACACGCCCCTTATACGTATTTCCTACAACGCTACGATCTTCTTCGCGTTCCAGTATAAGCTCAACCAATTTCTTGTCTTCAAGTAAAGCAATCCGCGTTTCCAGCGGATTAACATTAATAACAAGTGTTTTCATTTAATCTCCAAAAGGCGTCCATAGAATGGGATGCCCATCTACACAAGCAGACAACACTCCCCGTTGCGACCTCATCTGCCAAATAGTCGCAATAAACCAGGGAATAAAAACACCTGCTATAATTAACTCTAGGGCTGGGCCTGATTTTGGGCAGCCTGCTGTTCTAATTGCGCCTGCTCATAACGCAAGCGATCTATATCCGTTTCTTCAGCCTTTCGAGCGGCCAATGCAACTACGTCATCTTTGTTACGTAGAATGGTAGGTGACTCATCTTCAGGGATAACGGCCACAATACTGGCCACAAGTCCATAACTCCCCAAAGCATCCCCATACTGCTTGTGTTCCCGGGCTTGATCCCCCCTGTCAATTGCTTGACTGGCAACATCAAGTACTTCGTTGATTACATCTGAAATTTCACGACGTAACCGACGAATTTTTTCGCGAGCAGTATTTGCCTGTTCCTTAAATTCATCATCAATCGCTTCAAAGAAGCCAATGGACTGACGGTAAGTACTGATTGCATTCGCAAAATCGCTATTTTCACGGTACCGATTTGCTTCCTCATGAATGCGTTCACCGGTAGCAATAATATTCAACGTAACTTCAAGACGCTCACCACGTTCACGAATTGCCACATGGGTTGTCTGTATCAGTTGTGCCGCTGTTTCACTTCTACGATCATACTCCAAAGCACGATCAAAAGCGTTGAGTGCATTATTCAAGTCCGTCTCGTCAGCACC
>JAGLCZ010000292.1 GCA_023145975.1 Candidatus Hydrogenedentota bacterium
GCACTGCGCGGCTCCATTTCATTGTCAAGCCATTGCCAGATGGTTTTATACGCATCCGTCGGCAGAAGGTCATCACGCAACTGTGAATATCTGAATGCCTGGGGTTTACGTTCAAGACTTGCAATGACATGTCTGTAGTCCACATTTCGGACTCTCTTATTTTTTGAAGCATAGACTCTCTGTGTTGAAAACACATGGGTCATTCCCAGGTAAAGTTCCAATCGGTCATGATATATATGAACACGCAACTTCTCCCCGATCAAACGGGAGGGCACGGTATAAAGCCCCCGTTTAACCCGTATGGTGCTTGATGTGCTCACCGCCACGACTTCTTCTGTATAATCAATGGTTTTACACAACGGCAGCGGTTGCAGGCTGGAAAATTCTGCTGTTATTTTATCCTGGTTATTGTGGTTCACCCTGTTGACAATATCATTGAGAAATTCCTGATACGCCTTTACTGATTCAAATTCGTTGGATCTGCGCAATAGAATCGCCTGCTTTATACGGTTTTTCATATGACCGTGGGGGCATTCAATACCTCCGTTTTCATGGCTTTTACCTTTATTATTACGCGTGGCCTTGATGTTGTAGTGAGAAAATAGGGTCGTGTACCGATTAGTGGCATCTTCCATGGCTTCCTTGGTCATATTCTTGAATGCCGCAGACAGGCTGTCTGTCCGGTGTTCCAAAGGGACGCCTCCTAAACGCCACAGGGCATCCTGAAAGCCCTCACTCAGTGCTGAAAAAGATTCGCCACCCAGAATCACCTTTATATGGCACCAGCCACTATACGCCAGGCGGAAGTGATAAAGAATATGGGATAACGGCTCACCATTAACCAAAATGATAACCTTCTTTAAGGTGGTAAAGTCGGACAGCCCCATGCGTCCTGGCACCTGATGTTGCAGGAACATTACCTCTTTGCCCTTACCATACTGTGCTTTCCATTTTTTTATTTTTCGTTGGAATGTCCGTTCTTTTGAGTCGCAATATTGACCTGGGTACGTGTCCTGTAAATATTCAAAAAGCGTTTTCGGCTTTAAATCCGGGCTATTGATGAGCATGGGAACAATCTCTGATTCCCAGATATCGGCAAATGCATCTTGACGGGTTCGCCAATGCCTTTGCGGTTTAGTGCCAGGCAAAATTTCACTGTTTTCTATCCTGCGACCTGACCTCTCGCTAATGCCTGCTTTGGCTGCCGCTGTTATTTGTGCTTTACCTTGATTCCGTAATGACATGTAAATCCTTCTTTGAGTTTCATTGATGGATATTCCCGACACCTATCTCTCCTTAAAATTAGGGTTAAATGTCGGCTTTTTTATC
>JAGLCZ010000293.1 GCA_023145975.1 Candidatus Hydrogenedentota bacterium
GATTATTCGCTGCAATGGGGATCCCCATGCATTGATACCGCTCCCGAAGATGCACGGGCATTAACAGATATAACTGGTCTTACCCGTCCGCAGGGCAACCTTGTCGATATGGGTGCTTTTGAAAAAATACAAACAGGCTCCATCCTGTTATTTGGTGATGACCCCATGCTCCTGGAATGTTCGGATGGATTTACCGATCCAGGTGCAGAAGCACAAAATGACGACATGACCTCCCTGACTGTTACTGTGGATGGCGAGGTACTCAATACAGTTCCCGGCGAATATGTACTCACTTATTCCGCCACATCCAAGGAAGGAACTCCGTTGAGTATAACCCGCACAGTAACGGTTGAGGACACGGCCCTGCCGGTTATCACGCTCTTTGGTGATTCTACGATTGATCTGGATTATAAAGACAATTACTATGATGAGGGAGCCTCTGCCGCAGACAATTGCGATATGAATATTGGTGCAGCGCTGGTAACCGGCGGCGATATCGTTGATTCCCATATACCGGGAACCTATGTGACCACCTATGATGTAACCGACCCGTCCGGCAACGCGGCAATACAGATAACACGTACGGTTATTGTTGCCGAGCAGCCAGATCCCCTTGGTATTAGTAGCATTGAGGAGTTACAACTGATTGGCAATGATCCCGGTTATCCTCTAAATGGCAGCTACTTCCTTACCCAGGATATTGATGCTTCGGGTACCACCACCTGGAATGCAGGCGACGGATTTTCCCCCATAGGCGATCTGCCTATGAAAGCTTCAGGAGAGGGGGAAGAATTCATCGGCTATTTTACGGGTGCCGGCTATAGCATATCTGATCTGTATATTAACCTTCCTTCCCAAATAGGCACGGGACTCTTCGCAGCAATTGAAGACGGTGCGACCATAGAACAGTTAACCTTAGACAATGCAACCGTTGTGGGCAATGAGATTGTGGGTGCTATCGCGGGAAGTGTTAGCAATTCATCTATTATAAATTGTGTCGTAAATGCTCAAGTCACAGGTAGTGGTTCGTCTGTCGGAGGATTGGTAGGCGACAGTGATACCGGAACAATAAGTAAATGCAGTACATCCGGATCTGTTGATGGAAGCGATTCCGTAGGCGGACTCATAGGTAATAGTAATGCTGTAGTTACAGAATGCTTTTCCACTGCCAGCGCGACTGCGACAGCAATGAATGCAGGTGGACTCGTAGGATCCAACTACGGTACCATCAATGATTGCTATGCAGTTCCCTCTACTTCTGCTGACGATTCCGCTGGAGGACTGGTAGGGGCCAATGAGGGATCAATAGGGAATTGCTATTCCGCCGGTCCTGTCTCCGCAGCGGCGAACGCAGGCGGGCTTGTAGGATACGCTGATGCGGGAACTACCAATACTTCATTCTGGGATATTGATATAGCAGGTCCGACCGTATCCGAAGGCGGATTAGGTCTATCCACCAGTGCTATGATGCAGCAAACAACTTTCACCTCGGATGAGTGGGACTTTGAGACTGTTTGGGGAATTATTGAAGGCGCCACCTACCCCTACCTGCTATGGTCACCACCCGGTCCCTGCGACCCCGATATGGATCCCCCAGTTTTAACACTGTCAGGGCAGAATCCAGAAACTGTTGAGTGCGGTACTACCTATACCGATGCTGGCACCACCGCTGTAGACGGCTGCGACGGTGATGTGACAGCAAATATCGTAATTGGCGGCGACATCGTTGGTACAGAATTTCCCGGAACGTATACCATAACCTATAACGTTGCTGACATAGCAAGAAATAATGCAGTGGAAGTAACGCGCACAGTAAATGTTATTGACTCTACAATACCTGCCATTACTCTCACTGGAGAAAATCCGACGACCGTTGAGTGTGGGACTACCTATACCGATGC
>JAGLCZ010000294.1 GCA_023145975.1 Candidatus Hydrogenedentota bacterium
TCTACTGCATTATTTGGGTTGAAGCACACAGGGGACATCCCACACACTACAAGAGACAGGAATATTTCTGTACAGCAGGAATTATTTTTCTTGCATTGCAGGTGCAGGCAGCTGACCGATAAGAACAGTTATATTTCAGACGATATTTATACATAGGAACTGTGTGTTTGTGCATGATATACTCTAGGATATTTTCAGGGCAATCCAAGGTTTAATACGCTGTTATTTTTTGGGGTTGCCTATGACACAGAAATCTGTAACAGGAGAAGACAATGCAAGCATTAACTCCCGTAGAAATTGTCTGCGAGTTGGATAAATATATTATCGGTCAGGATAAAGCCAAACGTAAAGTGGCAATTGCCCTGCGAAACCGTTGGCGAAGACTGCAATTATCCGAAGAGATGCGCGACGAGATCATCCCGAAAAATATTATTATGATTGGATCCACCGGGGTAGGTAAAACGGAAATTGCACGACGGCTTTCCAAATTGGCCGATGCCCCTTTTGTTAAAGTAGAAGCCAGTAAGTTCACCGAAGTGGGTTATGTGGGTCGTGATTGTGAATCCATGATTCGCGAATTGACTGAGGTGGCTATCAAAATGACCCGGGAAGAATTGCGCCAGGAATGTGAAGAAAAGGCGCGTATTCAAGTAGAGAAACGGTTGTTGGATTTGCTGCTGCCACCCCGGAAACAGCAGGAAAATCGTACTGAATTTCACCCGATGGATCCCAATCAGGGAGATGAGCCGCGTGTAGAACCGGGGGTTGCTGCAGAGCAGAAGGCGCGCGAATTGATCACCCGAAAACTGGCAGAAGGCGTAATGGAAGATCGTGAAGTGGAGTTGACCGTTTCCGAATCCAATGAGAACGGTATGCTGCAGGTCTTCGCTGCCAGCGGTATGGAAGAGATGGGGTTAAATTTACAGGATATGTTTGGGCAGATGACGCCCAAACGGAAAAAAAATAAAAAGGTTACTGTTGCTGAGGCACGTGAGATATTGCTGCAGGAAGCTTTCCAGGAATTGATTGATATGGAATTGGCGGCACGTCGTGCCATCGATCGTGTCGAAAATGCAGGGATTGTGTTTCTTGATGAGATAGATAAGATTGCAGGTCGTGGCGGGCATAGCGGGCACGGTCCCGATGTATCACGCGAAGGGGTGCAACGCGATATTCT
>JAGLCZ010000295.1 GCA_023145975.1 Candidatus Hydrogenedentota bacterium
CCGACACTTCCGTCAAAAGAGAAACTCGTGATTGTAGATTGACTTGTCGCTATTGAAATCAAATACAAAATTGCGGGTGCGGCGGTAAGGTCGTACCTGCTGTTTTGTTTATAGTGTTTGGCGTGTTATTTGATAAGGAGATAATCCTGTGGGTGTAATATTCGTTATTTTTTTTGCAGCGGTATTTCCTTGTGTTGCAGCGGAGTCCTCGGCTCAGACGATATCTGCTGAAATGTGGCAGCACAGCAGCATTGAAGAAGAGCAGAAAGGCGGAGTGAATTATTCCTCGTCGAAAGAGTTTGACGGTGAAGAGGATACGGTTATACTCGATGTGGCAGCAGGAAGTCCCGTAGTTTTCTATCAGTACTTTCTGGATCTGCCCCGTCCGGAAGTAAATACGCTTTATACGTTTTCTGTACGCATAAAAACAGAATTCGTATCCGATGGAGTCGGCGCCTTTGCTTCGCTGGGTATGCGCACCGATCCGGATGGACCGCGTGTTATTGCATCGGACACAGAACGTGTTACAGGAACGAAGGATTGGCAGCAGGTGAGTGCAGCCCTTTTTATTCCGGAACAGTGTGCCGGGTTACAGCTGCTTCTGTTACTTCATGGAACGGGAAAAGCATGGTTCGCCGCTCCAACACTCACGCTGGTTGAAAGCTTCGTGGATGCTTCGGAGTCAAATGTGTCTATTGCAGTACATGACAGTCCTGTTATAGAGAATTTTATTGGCTTTGGTTTGGAAGATGATTGTTACTTTTTTACAGATGAAAATTTTAGGCATGGTATTGATGCGGCGGATATTGCATTACGTGAATCACGCATAGAAGAACTGGATCCAAAGGTTATTGCTACGTTGTTCTGGTGGGATGCCATTTCCCCTTCCCATAATCTGGATACGGTGACCTATGATACGGAGTTGATGCGTGCTCTGTATACAACACTGGAACCTCATCAGCAATCTGGTCGTTCTGTGTTGTTTTCCGATTCTCACTGGGGCTGGACTACGGATCAATTTCCTTACAGTGAAAAGAATTTTGAAAAGGGAGTGGATGTATACGTAAAACTTTTCGAACATTTGATCCATGAAAAAGGATTTGACTGTATACGTTATGTTTCTATTTCCGGGGAAGTGGATATGGTATTTGAACAGTTGGGGGGTACCTTCGAATCGTATGTGCAGTCCGTCAATTTATTTCGCAGAAAATTGGATGCGGCAGGATTGGAACAAGTTCAGATTATAGGGGACAAGACGGGGGGACTGCTCTGGTTTAGAAACGCTGTTGCCGCAGTTGGTGAAACTATGGATTTATTTGCGGTGCACGAATATCCTGATGTGACGCAATACGCCGTACTTCCCTACCGGCTTGGAAGTGCTCTTGAAACGGTTCGCACCTATGCACCCAAGCCCGCCGGTATCACCGACTCCCGTTGGCCGCAGGCGTTTGTGTGGGAGATAGGATACCGCGATCAATCGGCAGGCGATACCGATAACAGTGCTACGGCAGTCCATGATTTCAGCTATGGGCTTTTGTGTGCTTATACGTGCATTACTGCGATGAACCAGGGCTATTCAGGGGGATCGGTATGGTGTCTGCACAGCATGTATTATCCCGG
>JAGLCZ010000296.1 GCA_023145975.1 Candidatus Hydrogenedentota bacterium
CATCAAGTAGTTACTGGACTTGCCTTGATGGACAAAGATTCCGGTTATATGGCCGTGGGTTCAGAAAGTACGGATGTTACCTTTCGTTCCCTTTCCGATGATGAAATTAACTGTTTTGTGGATACCGTTCGCCCGTTGGATCGCGCAGGAGCGTATACTGTGGATGGTCCGGGAAGCCTTCTGGTATCTTGCTATAACGGATGTTACCAAAACGTTCTTGGTCTTCCCATCATCAGACTGGACCAATTAATGCGCACCCTGGACTGCAGCCTTTTTGATCTGATCAATCCAGAAAAGACCCACTTCCTTTAGACGGTATTTTACGGTTTATCATAATGGCGTTGTCGCAATGCTTCGTAAAGCAGCGCTGCACTTGCCGCTGCCACATTCAGCGAATCCAGCATTCCGCTTCCGGGTATTACAATACGATCATCACATACTTCAAGTACTTCCGGACTTATCCCTGCGTTTTCATTTCCCAACACCAATGCTATGGGTTGTTTAAAATCATATCCCCACACCGGAGTCGTTCCTTTGGGATCGGTTGCCACACAAATAACATTTTGCTCTTTAAGTAACTGCAAGGCAGCCACAAGCGAATCTACTTGAACAATTGGCATCCGGTTCACAGCACCTGCAGAAGCACGGGCAACATGATTGTTCACGGGTGCCTGATTTTTAACACCCACGATGACAGCAGTAGCTGACAACGCTGTCGCAGAACGAATAATCGCGCCATAATTATGTGCATCCCGCATAGCATCCAAAACCAGATAAAGCGGGGGAGAAGTATTATCCTTTTGAACTTTAAGTATTTCTTCCCATGTGGCATAGGGATAGGGACCCATGCGTGCTAAAAAACCCTGGTGTTCTACTGCACCGCACAATTCCCGTAACCGATCCCGGGGAACAACAGTAACATCGGCACCCAGCGCACGTCCCTGTTCTCCAAAATCTGTTTTCTTTTTTTCTGCCAATTCTTCTGCAAGATACAAATCGAGTACCGGCCATCGTGCTGCTGCAAGAATCTCGGTTACGGCATGACGTCCCCAGACCCAACTGCGCTGATGTCCTGCAAGATATTTCGTGTTTTTATTTTTCTTCTTCATATTCGGAGTTCCTTTTAGTAGTCTATTACATAGTTGTAGAAATCGCTATTTGTTCAGCTGCCTGCATACCATCCATGGCAGCAGACATAATACCCCCTGCATAGCCGGCACCTTCGCCGGCAGGAAAAAGTCCACCCAGGGAAACACTCTGGTATTTTTCGTTCCTTGTAATACGTACAGGAGAAGAACTACGCGTTTCCACGCCGGTAAGTACTGCCTCTGGAAAATCAAAGTCAGGAATTTTTCCGGCAATGGCGGGTATGGCCTCGCGCCATGCTTCAATCACGTAATCCGGCAGACATTCCCGCAAATCGGAGGATGTTACTCCCGGGTGATAAGAAGGTTCCACTGCACCGAGGCTGTTGGAAGCGCGTCCGGCAAGCACATCCCGAAGCAATTGCACGGGGGCATTGTACCCGCCGCCGCCTAAAAGATAGGCTGCCTTCTCCCAACGCCGTTGAAATTCAATTCCTGCCAACGGATGGGTATCGCCATAGTCTTCCGGTCCAACCCCCACCAACAGCCCACTGTTTGCATTTGCTCCTTTACGGGCAAAATGGCTCATTCCATTAGTGGCAATCATTTCCGGCTCGCTGCATGCCGCAATCACATGACCGCCGGGACACATACAAAAAGTGTATACACTTCTTCCATTTCGACAATGCCAGACTGCTTTATATTCCGCCGCGCCTAGGAGCGGATTCCCGGCATTTGAACCATAGCGTCCTGCATCAATCTGTTTCTGGGGATGTTCAATACGCGCTCCGATGGAGAAGGGTTTCTGCGACATGGTAACCCCTGCGTCATGAAGCATGAAAAAGGTATCCCGGGCGCTATGACCGATTGCAAACAAAACATGCTCCGCCAGAATTTCTTCGCTGCCGTTCACCACTACACCACGCAATTTTTCTTTGTCCTGAATCAATCCGGTAACTTGACTTTCGTAGCGTATACTTCCCCCGAGGTCCAGTATCGTTTCCCGAATTTTTTCGATTACCTTGATAAGGTTGTTGGTGCCGATGTGGGGTTTGCTGCTGTATTGGATTTCTTTCGGAGCACCCGCTTCAAGTAACTCGCGAATAATCCAGCTGCGTCGATTTCCTTTGTCCCTGATCTGTGTATTCAGTTTTCCATCGGAAAAGGTACCTGCACCTCCTTCCCCGAACAACACATTGGATTCAGGATGAAGCACGCCATCCCGCCAGAAAGCATGTACATTGCGCATACGTTCCCGAACCGGCCGACCTCTTTCCAGCAGAAGCGGACGATATCCCAGTCGAGCCAGCAGCAATGCCCCGAATAAACCGCAAGGACCTGCACCAATAATCAGCGGCATCGGGATATGCGGGGGAGGCACGGCAACAGAAAAACGGTAGGTTGTGTCGGGGGTTGGGTTCACATCCGGATTTTCAAGGATTTCCGGAGATACCAAAACTCCTTCTGCAACTGACACATCAACGGTGTATGTAAAAACTATGGCATTACGCAGCCGTGCATCCACGGAGCGTCGCACCCGTTCCACCTGAAGGATATCGGATGCAGACAGGGCGAGGACTTTCGCCGCCGCACAGATGAGTTCGTCGGCCTCGTGATCAATAGGAAGATTCAGGTTTTTTATTCTCAGCATAAGATATTTCCAATGACGATGGGGTACACTGCTTCATTTATTGTTACGATATGGAATTGTCGGCATAGGGAAGGGGATCGGTACAGCCGAGGGT